>JADLHI010000436.1 GCA_020848895.1 Hyphomonadaceae bacterium | reverse complement strand
GTAAGCGGTGGCTTGGACCCACATGCCAATGATTGGCGCGAACGGGCATGGTGACGATCCTTGTTTGGATCGGTGCACCATATGGACGACCATAGTGATGACCCTAAGCCGGTTCGCCGCGTCGAAGTGATCACCGGCATGGGCCGGCGTCGGCGCTGGAGCGACGAAGAAAAGGCCCGGATCGTCACGGAGAGTTTTGCGCCCGGCGCCGTGGTGGCGGAAGTTGCGCGCCGACATGATGCCCGTGCCCAGCAAGTCCACGGCTGGCGACGCGATGCGCGCGAAGGCCGGCTCGTGCTGCCCGCCGAGGAACGGCCAAATGAAAGCGCGAGCTTCGTCCCGGTTGTCATCGCGCCGCCGGAGCAACACCCGGCAGCGACGTGCGCGGCGCGGCCACCTCGCGCGTCCAAGCCGGCGGCGCCGATGATCGAGATCGAAGCCAAAGGCGTGGTGGTGCGCGTGCGCGACGGCGCCGATGTGCTCCTCGTCGAAGCCGTGCTGCGCGTGCTCCGAGGCCGCACGTGATCTTGCCGACTGGCCCGGTGCGGGTGCTGATCGCGACCAAGCCGGTCGATTTTCGCAAGGGCATGGATGGCCTCGCCGCGTTCGTAAAGGAGGAGCTGCGGACCGACCCTTTCAGCGGCGTGATCTATGTCTTCCGCGCCAAGCGCGCCGATCGGGTGAAGCTGGTGTTCTGGGACGGCACCGGCACGGTGCTGGTGTCGAAGCGGCTTGGCGAAGGCAAATTTCGTTGGCCGAAAGTCGAAGACGGCTTGATGCGGCTGTCGCCAGCACAATTCGCGGCTCTTTTTGAGGGGCTGGATTGGACGCGCGTGCATGGCCGTCGGATGCGTGCGCCCGAGGCGACGCAATAGACCGCGACACGGTGACTCGGCGTTCACGCGGGGGCGCCTCAAACCGCGCCAAATGTGATTCAATGGGGCGTGTCGATCGATTCCCTGCCGCAGGATTTGGACGCCGCGCACGACATGATCCGGCGTCTGTCGGACGCACTCGCGGTGCGCGATCACGAAGTCGAGCGGCTTTCCGGCATCATCAAGAAGCTGCAGCGCATGCAATTCGGCAAGAGCGCAGAGAAGCTCGATCCCGACCAATTGAAGCTGGCGCTCGACGATTTGGAAGTCGCGTTGGCGGCAGCCGAAGCCGAGGGTGAGAGCGCGACGGCAGCGTCGCGTGGAAGACGTGGCCCCGTCAAGCGGGGTGACCTGCCGGCGCATCTGCCGCGTGTCGAAATCGTCGTCGATATCGACGATAAGTCCTGCTCGTGCTGTGGCGGCGCGCTTCATGTGATCGGCGAGGATCGTTCAGAACGGCTCGATGTGATCCCGACGCAGCACCGCGTGCTGGTGACGCGTCGGCCGAAATATGGCTGCCGAGCCTGCGAAGGCGCGGTGCTGCAGGCGCCCGCGCCAGCGCGGCTAATCGAGAGCGGGCTGCCGACCGAAGCGATGATCGCGCATGTGCTGGTGTCCAAATATGCCGATCACTTGCCGCTCTATCGGCAATGGCAAATCCTGGCGCGCCAGGGCATCGAGATCGACCGCTCGTGCCTGGCTGAATGGGCCGGACGCGGCGCGTGGGCGTTGAAGCCCGTTGTGGCGCGAATGCTTGAGCATCTGAAGCGCTCCGACAAACTCTTCTGCGATGAGACCCGCGCGCCGGTGCTCGATCCCGGGCGCGGGCGCACCAAGACCGGTTATCTCTGGGCGATCGCGCGCGATGATCGGCCGTGGGGCGGGCCTGCGCCTCCGGGTGTTGTCTACACCTACGCGCCCGGCCGCGGCGGCGAACACGCGCTGGCGTGTCTCGTCGGATTTCACGGCGTGCTGCAGGTTGACGCCTATGCCGCCTACAACGCCCTGGCGGACAGAGGCGGCGTCAAGCTCGCTTATTGCTGGGCGCACCTGCGCCGTGATTTTTTCGACATCGCCGCCGGCGGCAACGCGCCAATCGCAAGCGAGGCGTTGCAGCGGATAGCGGCGCTCTATGCGATCGAGGAGAAGATACGCGGTCGCAGCGCCGATGAGCGCCACGCCGTCCGCCAGACCGAAACCAAGCCGCTCATCGAGGCGCTGAAGACCTGGCTCGAACAGAAGCTCGAAATCGTCGCCAAGCGCGGTCGCCTCGGCGAAGCCATCCGCTATGGGCTGACGCGCTGGGAGGGATTTACGCGCTTCCTCGATGACGGCTGCATCGAGATCGATTCCAACATCGTCGAGCGGAGCATCCGGCCGATCGCGCTCAATCGAAAGAACGCGCTCTTCGCCGGCTCTGATGAAGGTGGCGTCGCTTGGGGCGTCGTCGCCTCGCTGATCGAGACGTGCAAGCTCAACGGCGTCGAGCCGCACTCCTATCTTGCCGACGTGCTCGCCAAGCTCGCCGACCGCTGGCCGATGAGCCGCATCGATGAGCTCCTGCCGTGGGCCTACATCAAACCAGCAGCTGCCGTGGCCTGAAACCACCGCTTACGTGCAGTCTTGTCTTCGGCCTTTGTGTGCAGTCGACTTTGACTGCTGGCCCTGATGGGGTCCGCGAATGAAGTCCCATTCTGCTTTGCAGGCTCGATCGCCTTCGACATTGGGTGGGTTGTCCTCAT
>JADLHI010000435.1 GCA_020848895.1 Hyphomonadaceae bacterium | reverse complement strand
ACGACATGTGCATCAAGGCGGCGGCGCTTGCGCTGAAGCTGGTGCCGGAAGCGAACGCCAGTTACACGCCCGACGGCATCGCCGTGCACCACCATGCCGACATCGGCGTCGCGGTCGCGATCCCGCACGGCCTCATCACGCCTATCGTCTGGCAGGCGGAAACCAAGGGTCTGGCGCAGATCAGCGCCGAGATGGCCGATCTTGCGCAACGCGCGCGCGAGCGCAAATTGAAGCCGGAGGAATTCCAGGGCGGCACGTTCACGATCTCGAACATGGGTATGCTCGGCATCAAGAGCTTCGCCTCGATCATCAACGAGCCGCACGGCATGATCATGTCGATCGGCGCCGGCGAAAAGCGCCCGATCGTGAAAAACGACGCGCTCGCTATCGCCACGATGATGACCGTCACCGTCACCTGCGATCACCGCGTTGTCGACGGCGCCCTGGGCGCTGCGTTCCTCAAAGCGTTCAAGAGCTTCCTCGAAGACCCGATGGCGATGTTGCTGTAAGCAGCTTCCCTACGTGACTTGGGCCAACGTTCTTACGGTGCTCAATCTCTATGTGCTCAGCCGCTTCGGTTAGGCAGCGCATCTGATATCTCCATTCCCCTGCGGAGCCGTTGCGCGCGGTGGCCCCGATGCGCTAGCGAACCGTTGGGAGGGACTGTGGACGCGCTAATCTCCACCGCGGGACTAGGCTATTTCGCTGCTGTGACTGCAGTGTTGGTTGCCGCGCTGATCGCCAAAGCTGGCGCGCCTCGGTCGCCGAAGGAAGAGCCGGAGCGGCGCGGCGCCGTTATGGCGACCATTGCGTTCGCCGCCGCGCTGACGCCCTCGATCTTGATGTTCTATGGCTACGCGATCACGCGTGAGGCGCCTTCAGAGGTTCGGATCGCGCTCATGGCGCTGCCCGTGGTTGCTGGATTCCTAGGCTCATTTCTCGGCGCGCTTATCGGTCTCGTCACCCGCGAGGCGCGCATCATGTTTCGGATGGCGAGCATCGTGGCGGGCTTTGCCGCGTTGATCGTTGCGCTGGGCGTGACGTTGCCGCGGATCGATCGAGCGTGGGCGCTGGAGCAGACGGCAAAATTCGTCAACGCGGCCGAGGCGTTCGCGGAGAGCGTCACGCAACTGCCGCGCCCGGTGAGTTAAGCGACGAGCGGCAGGCGCCGCTGTCTCCACAGGCGGCGGCTGCGCTCGTATGATCGGCCGATGCTGGAAGCGCTGATTCAGATCGTGGGGCGGATGTTTGTCGCCGCCGTCGCGCTGGAGACGGTCGCGGTTATGGCCGAGCAATGGGGCGCGGCGCGCTCGCCGGATGAGGAAGCGCCTAAACACAACGCGCTCGCGCTGTTGGCGCTGGTGTTGACGATCCTAACGCCTGGCCTGCTGCTCGCGCATGCCTATGTCTCCACGCACGCACGCGATCAAACGTTAGTGGCGGTGGCCGTGGGTTTGCCGGTCGCGGCGGTTCTGGTCGGCGCCTTGCTGGGCGCGATCCTGGGCGCGGCCGTGAAGAGCGCCGCGCCGCTTATGCTGAAGCTGGCGCTGCCGCTCGATGTCGCCGCCTTCGCGCTGACGATCTACGCCACGCTCGCGACGATCCAAGTGCTGATCCAGGCGGCGCAGAACGGCGGCGTCGTGTCTTAGGCGGCTTGCCCGGCCTGACGGAGTTTCTTGGTCACCATCACGGTGAGTTGCTGGGTCACAGTCTGGCGAATTTCGACCTGATAGTTCGGCAATTCGGCCAATTGGACGATCGAGTCCAAATGCGCTTGAACCACATCGACATTGAGCGGCGCATCGGCGCCGACGCCCTTGATGTAGTTGAAGAGGGACGAGGTGGCTGACATCAGCAGCCGGTCCTTCATGTCGCCGGCAAGGGCGCTGAGTTGGCCGCAGGTGAGGCCAAGATCGCGCAGCGCCGCTGCGTCGCCAGGCGTCAACGCGCGCAACAGCACGCCAATGCGCTCGCAATACATGCGCGCCAACCCTTTGCGAATCTGCACATCGGGCGCATCGGCTTGTTTGTCGTTTGAATCGAATAAGCGCCGCCGCGGGCCATCATAGGTTTCGGGCGGGGCGCGCCGGCGGCGGCAGGGGCCGACATAGCGCGTGCTTTCCACGAAATCGCGGCGCTTGGCGCGCACTTCGCCGATCCGCTTCAGCATCGTTTGGGTAGAGAACGGGCGCAGCACGAATTCGTCTATGCCGACATTGCGCGCACGCTGGACGTCGTTGGCGCTGTTGCGCGTCGCGACCATGATAATGGCGAGTTTCCGGAACGCGGCGCCAGCGTCGCCCGCCCGGATGCGCTTCACGAGCGTTAGGCCCGCGCCGTCGTCGATATCCCAATCGGCGATCAGCACGTCGGGCTCGCAATAACTCAGAGCCATCAGGCACTGCTCGACGTTTTCGGCATAGTCGATTTGAACGCGCCCGGCGGAGCGCAATGTCTCGGTCGTCAGCCGTCGTTGGAACGCCGAACCATCGGCCACGAGAATTCTGAGAACGGCCTGTTCCGCCGCGTCGTCCGTAAGCATGCCCGCCACCACGAAAGCAACGCTACAGGAACACGTTTAACATTTGTGGTAATGGGCCGGAATAATCGGCGTAAACAAATGCTGAATCGGTTAAAGAGCGTTGATGCTTTCGTTGCTGCTTGCCTCGTTCGTCACTTTCTTCGTCGCCATCGATCCGGTGGCGATGGCGCCGATGTTCACGACCATGACCTCGCGCATGACGCCCGAGTGGCGGCGCAAGATGGCGTTCAAATCGATCGCCATCGCCACCGGCATTTTGCTAGCGTTCGCCTTCGGCGGGGCGTGGCTGCTGGAGCAGATTCACGTCTCCATCGACGCGTTCCGCATCGCCGGCGGCCTGCTGCTGTTCCTCATCGCGGTGGACATGCTGTTCGAGAAGCGCTCCGAGCGGCGTGAAGAGCGGGCCGAACAAGTCGCCGCGCATCAGGCCCAGCATCCGGAGGCGCAAGACGATATTTCGGTCTTCCCGCTGGCCATTCCGCTGATCAGCGGTCCAGGCGCGATCGCGTCGATCATGCTCTTCTTCGCCGAGAACGAGGACATCGTGAGCCGTGGCTTCATCCTGCTCGGGGTCGGCGCGAACCTGGCGCTATGCCTGATCGCGTTTCTTATGTCAGGGCCGCTGTCCAAGATCATGGGCGAGACGGT
>JADLHI010000434.1 GCA_020848895.1 Hyphomonadaceae bacterium | reverse complement strand
CGCTTGGTGAAGTCGAGCGGCCCATCCCCGCCAACAGCTAGCATCCGATAAACTCCCATCATCAGCAACGCGGCCCGATCAACTCGCGCGCTCGCAGCGAAATTAGATTGATGGAGCGGCCAGGAGATGACGGGACTTAGCGGGGCTGATCCGATCGGCGGGAGCAGGTGAGGTGGACGCCGCCGTCACCGTCTCCGTAGGCTCCATAGTCGCCTTCGTCGGCTTTCTGCTTCAGGTGGGCCTCACCATTGGGGCCATTGCCTCCTCGCACGGACAACTGAACCAGCGGGTCCGCGCTGTCGAAGAAAAGCAGAAAGACCACGGCACGCTCGCAACCAGCGTCACCCGCCTTGAGACAGAGATGGAGAGCGTCGGGCGCGAGATCAAAGGCCTGCGCGACGACCTCCGCATTGTCCGCAACGAACTCCGCGCCGAAGTCCGCCAGCGCCCGCAACGCGGCTATACCCCGCCAGGATGGGTCGAAGACGAACGAGACGAATGGGGCCTGCGAGCATGAAGCGCTACATCGCCCAGTTCCACAAAGGCGGCTTTCCTGAACTCTATGTCGTGGTCGACACCACCAAAGACACAGGCGGCATTGTCAGCGAGCCTATGGCCTATCACCAAGCCAACGATCAGGCCCGCAGACTGAACCAAGAGCCCGCTCCCGCCGACGAGTGGAGCCTAGCTGCAGCCTTCACCAATTGGCTCCCAGGAGCAGGGTTTCAGCCGTAAACCCCGCGCGTTTGATTGACGGCGCGAAGCACGGCAATATCTCCGGATGCCATTGTCATACGAACGAGACGGCGCCTGGCTTAAGCGGTGCTTAGAGTGCGGCCAGGAAAAGGCAGCCGACCTGTATTCGTTTCACGCCAACCTAGCGAGCAGCGACGGACTAGCGAGTCGATGTAAGGTTTGCGCAAACTTCTCGCGACAAGCGGGTCGGTACGCCCTGCCGAAGGGCGCGGTGAAACAGGCCGTCACCGAAAGCCAGGGCCAGTGCGAGATTTGCGGCGATGTCGGCAAGCTCAACGTCGACCATAGCCATGACACAGGCGATGTTCGCGGCTTGGTTTGTACGAGCTGCAACATCGGCCTGTCCTTCTTTCGCGACAACGCTGCGGCCCTGAGGCGCGCGGCCGAATACTTGGAGGCGCCAACGCGCCCGCAATGGTTCAAGCAGCCATCGATCCAGACGGCCAACTCTAGAAAGCGCGGAGGAGCCAGGGCGGGAGCTGGGCGTAAACGTAAGTCAGAGGAGCGTGAGCGGCTGGCGTCGTTCAAGCGCCCGAACGCCTCCGTTTGAAAAGTTTGATTATCCTCACGGGGTGAGCGACGGAATCAAACAATCAAAACGAGGCGGAGCGCGCGCCAACGCTGGGCGAAAGCCAAAGGCGGATAAACAAGCCGCACCCAAAAGCACGGGCGAAGCAGGTCCGCCGCAAAGCACCAAGTGGAAGCCGGGCCAATCGGGCAATCCAGCGGGTTTGCCGAAGCACTATCGCGACGTCCGCTCCGCCGCGAAGGAATTGACCACCGAAGCGGTTGAGCGCTTGGCGTTCTGGATGCGATCGGACAACGCCAAGGCGTCAGTCTCCGCCACCGTCGCCATTCTCAACCGCGGCTGGGGGATGCCGCAACAGAACGTCAAAGCCACAGTCACCCACCTTCGCAGCATGAGCGACGATGAGCTTCTTGGATTCCTCAGCGGAGATGACCAAGGCGCAGGCAGCGAGGGAATTGCTGCAGCGCCGGGCGATCCGCCGGTCACTCACTGAGTACGCCCGCTACAAGGGCTTCAACCCAGCGCGTCACCACCGCCACATCATCGCGGAGATCGAGTCGTTCCTTGAGAGCGATGACGAAATCCTGCTGCTCGCCGCGCCGCCTGGGTCAGCAAAGAGCACCTATCTCAGCCAGCTTTTTCCGCCATGGTATCTGGCGCGCTACCCCGGCAATTCGATCCTAGCCGCCACGCACTCGGTTGAGTTCGCTGAGCGATGGGGGAGGCGCTGCCGCAATGACGTGGCGGCCGATGGCCGGGTGCTTGGGATTGAGCTTGCCGGCGACAGCCAAGCGGCCGCGCGCTGGGCGCTCTCAACCGGCGGGGAATATTACGGCGTCGGCGCTGGCGTCGGCATCAGCGGCTTTCGCGCGGACCTTGGGCTTGGCGATGACTTCTTCGGCTCGCGTGAAGATGCGTTCTCTGAGACGGTGAGGCGCAAGCGCTGGGACTGGTATCTCGATGATTTCAGCTCGCGCCTTCGCCCAGGCGCGAAACGCATTTTGATGAATACGCGATGGCACGACGAAGATGTTGCGGGCCGCGTCATGGAGCAGCTTGCGAAAGGCCAGCTTCGCGGGCGCATCGTCTCACTTGCGGCCGAGGCCAAGGCAAACGATCCGCTCGGCCGAGAAGTAGGCCAATGGCTTTGGGACGATCAGCCAGAGTACGACTACCCAGCCTTCTTGCGCGCCCGTAAGCGCGAAACCTCGCCTATGATGTGGGCCGCGCTCTATCAGCAAGACCCGGCGCCGGAAGAGGGGGAGTTCTTTCAGCGCGGGTGGTTTCACCGCTTCACACCAGACGAAAAGCCCAAACGCCTCTCTGTCTTCGGCACATCCGACTACGCCGTAAGCGAAGGCAAGGGCGACTTCACCGTTCACCGTGTATGGGGCATCGATGAGCACGGGCACATCTGGTTGCTTGGCGGCTGGCGCGGACAGACGACATCGGACGTCTGGATCGAACGCTTGCTGGATCTAGTGCACGCGCACCGGCCATTCGCGTGGTTCGGCGAGAGCGGCGTCATCCAGAAATCAGTGGAGCCGTATCTTCTCCGGCGCAGCCAAGAGCGGCGCGTCTATTGCCGCTGGGAGTGGCTGCCGTCGATCACGGATAAGAGCGCCAGAGCGCGTGGCTTCCAAGCCCGCGCCGCCATGAAGATGGTTCACGTGCCGGAAGGAGCAGATGGCGACGCGTTTATCGAGGAGCTGATCCGCTTTCCCGCCGGCAAGCATGATGATGAAGTTGATACGGCCTCGCTCATGGGCCGCGCGCTGGACGAAGCGCACCCAGCAACGAAGGCCGCGCCCGTCGAGAAGCAGGCGCGCCCCGACTACGGCTTTGGCCGCAAGCAAAACACTGGCGACTGGATGACATCATGAGCTTACGTTGGCTGCTGATCTATTTTCTGCCCACTCCGCTCTTTCGCGCTGTGTGGGCCTAACCCCGCCGCTTTTCCCATCGCCTTCAAAATGCGCGAGTGGATTACGCCTCAGACAGTCAAGCGCAAGCCGAGCCCGAATATGAAGGGCTTGAGCTCAGCCAATATACGGGCTGGTGGCAAGAAGCGGTTGACACCTACGCGCCGGCGCGCGCCCAGCACATCCGCGATGAGGAATATTACGACGGCGACGTAGCGGGCGATGGCTACGGCCACTGGACCCGCAAACAGCTTCAAACGCTGCTGAACCGCAACCAGCCGCCCGTCACCCGCAACTTCATCTGCCGCAAAGTGAACGGCATCTCAGGCGTTGAGCAGCGCACGCGCTCAGAGCCACGCGCGCTTCCCCGCACCCCGAAGGATCAGAAGGCGGCCGAGATCGCCACCGACTGCCTGCGCTTCATCAAGGAAAAGACCCGCTGGTCAAACATCAAGAGCGAGAAGGTTCTTGAGGGCGTGAAGATCGGCTTTGCCGCTGTCGAGATCGGCGGGGCCGAAGATCACGTCCCGGTCACGCCGATCCAGTGGAAAGAGTTCTTTTTCGATCCCAGATCGCTCGCGTTTGACTTTTCCGATGCGCGCTACCTTGGCGTCGGCAAGTGGCTCGACCTCGACGTGGCGAAGGCGACTTATGCCGGGCCAGAGATTCCGCAACCGCAACTGCCGCCGCAGCCTGCGATCCAGCCTCAGCCCATGGAGCCTGCACTGCAGATGCAGTGGGCGCAGATGGCGCAACAAACGCTGATGGCCTGGCAGGCCCAGGTTCAACAAATCCAGCAAGCCTACGAAACCGAAGTCGCGCGCCGCCAGAAGATCATCGAGACGCTTGAGGGCACGGCCGAGGGCCAAGGCTCCGACACCATGAACGCCGACATCTCGTTTGAGGATCGGCCTTCGGGGACGTGGTGTGACTCAAAGCGCCGCCGCGTCTTCATCGTGGACATGTGGCACGCCGACCCAAAGCACGGCTGGTATCGCTGCGTGTTCACCGGCGGCGGTAAGCTCTTCACCCAGCCCTCGCCATATAAGGAAAAGGATCAATGGGGCCGCGTGCGCCCCGTGCATCCGATCCAGGCGTTCTCGATCCACGTCAGCAAAGACCTCTGGCGCTACGGCGAAGTCCGCGGCATGCGCCCGGCGCAGGACGAGGTGAACTTCCGCCTCTCCAAGAAGATCGACATCCTCTATCGCCAGCAGCTTTTCTACGTACCCGGTTCGTTTGAGGAGCAGGACGTTGAAGCGGTTCGCCGCGAGATTGCCAAAGCAGATGGCGTCATCGCGGTGCGCGACATCAACGGCTTCAAGATTGAAAAGAACCTCGACGTCGCCATGGCTATGGACGCGGCGATGGCCGAGGCCATGCGCTTCCTTGATCTGGAAGGCGCAAACCCAGAGCTGCAGGGCAGGGGCCCAAGCGGACAGTCGGGCCGCGCCATTCTCGCACGCCAACAAGCAGGCTTAGGCCAGCTCGGCCCGATCTTCGATCGCATCTATGACTGGGAGCTTCGCTGCTACCGGGCGATGTGGTCACGCGTCCAGCAATTCTGGACCGCGCCAATGTATGTGCGCGTCACCGACGACAAAAACGCCGCGCGCTTTGCGGCGGTGAACGGCGCGCCCGTTGTGAACGCCGACAATGGCAACGCGCCGCAGCGCCCAGAAGACGGCGCAGCAGCGCCGGCCATGCCGCCACAGATGCCACAAGGCGGGCCGATGATGGGCGGCGCCATGGCGATGCCTGGCCGGCCGCAAGAGCAAGAGACCGGCCCGATCCTCGCCGAACTCGACATGGACATCATCCTTGACCGTGCGCAGGAGGCGGCAACGCTTCAGGCTGAGCAGTTTGAGGCTTTGGTGCAGCTCGCGCAATCTGGCGTGCTCGGCCCGCCGAACCCCGAGACGGCGCGCATGCTGATCACAGCATCGGCGCTGCCATCGAAGTCCGAGCTTCTGGACATGCTCGATAAGATGGCGGCGAAGCCTCAAGGCCCAACGCCAGAGCAGAAGGCGCAGCTCGAAACGCTCGCGAAGAAGATCGAGCAGATCGTCGCTCAGACCAACAAGACAAAGGCCGAGACGGCCAAGATTCTAGGCGCCGACATTCCGGGCGCACACGCGGACGCGGCGCTCACCAGCGCACAAGCCCGCACCGAAAACGTCAATGCCACAATGACTGAACTCACCGCAGGAGACGCGCTCGCTTTGCGCGACTTCATGCAAGCGGGAGGAGGGGCCGCTTTCAACTTCCCTCCGATGGCCGCCGCATCACCACCGGGCGCACTCGGCTTGCCACCGTCAGAGGCTAACGGGCCGCCTCCGTTTTGAAAGGGCGTTGTCGTCAGGTCTCACGACACGAGGCCGGTTTGTAGAGTGAAGCATGAGCGGATACGAGGAACTGATCGCAGGAAACAGCACTGAAGCGCCGGTTGCGGAAACGCCGCCGGTTGTTGACGTTGCGCCTGAACCTGCGCCAGCGCCCGAGCCCGCTCCGTCTGAAGTGCAAGCGCCGCCGGTGGTGGAGACACCTCCGGCCGCTGCTGCGCCTGCCGCACCGGCTGAACCGCAAGACCCAATGGCGCCTGTGAAGGCGTTGCTGGATGAGCGTGACCGCCGCCAAGCAGCAGAACGTCGTGCGCAGGAAACGGCTCGCGAACTGCAAGCCATTCGTGCGCGCGATGCGGAAGCGGCACGCAGAGCGCAAGAGGCGGCAAACCAGCTTCCACATCCTCTGGACGATCCCGAAGGCTTCGCGGCTGGCGTGCGCGCATTGACGACCCACGCGGTTCGCCAAGCGCAATCGCAGACGCAAGCCCAGCAGGATCGCGTCGTTGAAACGCTGTCG
>JADLHI010000506.1 GCA_020848895.1 Hyphomonadaceae bacterium | reverse complement strand
TTGCAGCAGTTGCGAAATATTACTGTAACTGCTGTTGTTTAACAGTGTGAAGTAACGGCTTTTCTTGCCATCATCCACGCGCAGAATGCTGTTCTGTGGAAACACAGATAGTCCAGCGCCGCGTATATTTTGCAAGCGATTTACCATTGTGTGTATGTTTTTACTTGGCTCTTTCGTCAAGGAAAACTCTTGTGACACATTTTTACCGATACGCGCCGTTATCAATCTATACAATTCTTTTTTTGGTTTATCCGTTCGATAAACAACGTCTGTCTCAGCAGAAAAATTAAAGTGCTCGCCATAGAGATATTGTTTGACATTGTCGCTGGCTCCACGATACCAGCTATCACGAGTGGGTTTTCGTGCGTAACGCGGCAGTAAGGCCAAGAAATTGGCTTCGCCTTCCATGCGTAAAAAGTCCATATAAAGCCGTGTGTTGAGTTGATGTCCAAGACTACCGTAAACATCAAATCCTGCCGCTAATAAGTAATAGATGCGCTCCAACAATCCATAACTAATTAACCATGCTGTTTCCGGATGCTGCCCAACCATGCCTTTTACGACTGACGCACTATCGCTGTGTCGAAAAACGGTCAACGCGGCATTGTCATTGCTTGCATCACCGTCCCACACCAAATCCAAAGTCAGACCATTGCTATTTCCAATAACTTTTTGCAATGCGTGTGCTTTTGCACCCAAATAAGCCTTCTGCAACCGTGAATATTTCAACCAGTCTAATATACCCGCATTGCTTTCATCTTCTGCCGGCAGACGCAAATTTTTACTTTCTTGCGCAAGAAATTCCGCCGTTTCTTCTGGCGGCATACGATCTGTGTCGACAAAAAACACACAGAAATGATCCTCAATGACGCCAAGTGCCACCTGGCCGCGACACACAGGCCCTTTAATAAAGGTGTCAATCACAAATTGCGCTTCATCCAACAGAAAACGATAGCGCGCTTGCACGGGCAACGCTTGAAACGCGATAAACGGGTTACCCGCCTCTTCCGGCGCATATGAAGGCAATGCATTTACCGCATAATCAACATCCAAAAACCATTCTATCCACTTTGCTTTGCGTGCACCGTTTAAAACATACGGCATATGTGTTTTTTCAATAATGCTGCCAGTCTCCAAGCGCAATCTGTACCAAAAAGTTACCGCGTTTGGAGCGTCATAAGGGCGGCGCGTAGCAATCTCTGCAATCGGCTCACCCGGCGGGGTTGTAGAGCGCACCAAACGAAAGAAATATCGATTCGTGGTACGCACTTCATCAAAATAGAGATGCGCCAAATACAAATGCTCGTAGAGATAACGATTGACTAGCTGCTGCTTGAGCGAGTTGCCATTAAAAAACATTTCCCATTGCGCAATTTGTTTTTGCAACGCCACTGGCAACGCCGGCTTTTCTGCCGCCGGCGAACCGGCTGCCAGCCAACTTTCTATCGTGGCGAACTCCTTACTTGATAAAGCCGGCAACCCAAATGGCATGCCCCACTGTGCGTGGTCTTTTTCAAAGGCTGGCATGTTTTCAATGGTTGGGCAGGTCTGTTTTCTGTCCAAAGAAAAATCAAATATTTTTGGATTTAAAACCTCCATATTTGGCAATGGATTTTTGCGTTTTAAATCGAGAACACGGTATAACACGCTGCCTTGCAAATTTGCTTCTCGCACATTATTGCGCTCGTTTAACACTGGAT
>JADLHI010000433.1 GCA_020848895.1 Hyphomonadaceae bacterium | reverse complement strand
GGACCGAAGCCGATCAACGCGTCGGCCTCTTGAATGACATAGCCTTGGAACGAACGGCGCAGCCGGCCTTCGTCGCGCGCAACCGAGAACTCGTCTTCGGGCAAGGCGAAGTGGTCGAGGCCAATCGTGACGTAGCCTAGCTTCTGCAGTTCGATGCGTGCGGTTTCAGCTTGATCGAAGCGTTCCGTCGCGCCCGGGAGCGAAGCTTCGGGGATCAGTCTTTGACGCTTCTTGAACCAGGGAACGTGCGCGTAGCCGAAGAGAGCGATCCGGTTTGGGCGCATCGCCGCGGCGAGTTGAATCGAATTGCAAAGATCGTCAGCCGTTTGATGCGGCAGGCCGTACATGAGATCCATGCTGAGCTGCTCAATACCGGCGTCGCGCAAGGTCGAGACGGCTTGCTGAACGACAGAGAGCGGCTGAACGCGGCCAATTGCTTGCTGAACGCGGTCGTTGAGATCCTGCACGCCCAACGACGCGCGATTGACGCCGGCGCGTGCATAGGCGCGGGCCTTTTCGGCGCTCACGTAACGCGGGTCGAGTTCTATCGCATGCTGTATATCGCCGGTCAGATCGAACCGAAGCGCCAGACGCCGGGCGATACGCTCGAATTGCTCCGGATTGAGAATGTTGGGCGTGCCGCCGCCCCAGTGAATCTCGGTGACGTGGCGCGCGCTCAGACGATCGCCGGCAAGGTCGATCTCTTTGAGCACAGTATCGACATAATCGAGGATTGGCTCATCGCGCCGCGCCGCATAGGTGTTGCAGCCGCAATACCAGCAGAGCTTCTGGCAATAAGGAACGTGAAGATAAAGCGACAGACGCGTGTCTTGCGCCAGTTCGCTAAGCCAGCGGCCCATCTCATTGGAGCCGACATCGGCGTTGAAATGCGGCGCCGTCGGATAGCTGGTGTAGCGGGGCGCTTGTCGTTCCGCGTAGGGCAAGAGGCGAGGTTGCATGGACGCCATTGTGATCGCGTCACGCCGCCGGCAATTTGATCTACATCAAGCTCGGCGTTTCTCGCTGCGCGCCAAAGCAGCGCGATGAGAATTTGTTGACCAGATCTCGGCGTCGGCGGGCGTCACAATGTCCGCCCCAAACGGCGCATGGTTATCGATCAGCGGATCGGGTTTGGCCAGGGCGATGAGCGCCGCCGGGTTGGAGATCGTCACCACCGCGCCGTTGACGGTTACGCCTTGTTTGCGCAGCGCAGCGAAGGCGCGCGAGAGATTCTCGGGCGTCATGCCGAGCAGCGATGCGAGAACGCGCTTTTCATGGCGCAAGACGACAGTAGCGCCCACGCCCGGATCACTGGCGCGCAGCATGACGAGATGGTTCGCCAGTCTCTCGACGGCGTTGCGCAGTTTCTGATTTTTGACGGCGCGGACCATGGTCCGGAAACCGCCGGCCAGATCGCGCGATACTGCTAAACCGAACTCGGTGTCCTCCACCATCGCACTGCGGATGGCGTCGCCCGGGATCATTAGAATTTCGCTGTTTTCCAGCGTGCGCGCCGACATGAGCGCGTCGGTGTCTAGCACGACGGCCGCGAGAATGAAGGTCGAGACGGGTCGCAGAATGCCGAGGACGGTTTCCTGGTCGTTCCAAGTGCCATGCAGCTCAACTTGTCCCGAGAGCAGCACATAAAGAAAATCGACAGCGTCGCCTTCAAGCAAGAGCATCGTGCCGGGCGGGAAGCGCTGCATGTGCGCGCCAGCCGTCACGTGCCGAAAGGTTTCCGCGTGCATGTTCGCGAACAAGGGCAGCGAACGGCATCTCTCCAGATCGTGGGTGCGCACGCTTCTACTCCAAGGATCGCCACATTCTGGCGCCATTCCTCAAGCTCCAATTTGACTGAGATCAAACGCCGCCAAGCCTGACTTGATCTTTGTCAATGCGGGGCTGTTATTCTCGCGCCACAGTGCCCGTTCGAGATGGAGTTCCTCCCCATGGACACCAGAGTGCGCGCCGCGGCCTCTCGGGCGTCGCCCCCGGCTGACGCGCTGGACTTCTTGCTGTCGGAGCATGCGCGCCATCGTGAGATGTGCCGCTTGCTTGAGCGTTTGGCCGACGCGCCGATGTTCGATGCCAAGGAGGTATCGAACCTGGCGGAGTTCATCCGCGTGGACCTCTCGATGCATATTTTCGATGAAGAGGAAGACTTCTTCCCGCTGTTGCGCAGCTATTGCATGCCGGAGGATGAAATCGGCGTGGCTCTCGACCGGCTAGACCGCGAGCATGCGGAAGATCTCGATCTTTGTGCGCAGGTACGCGTCGCGCTGCTGACGGCTGTCAGTGAAGGAAAGCCGCCGTCGGCTATCCCAGGTGCGCCGGAAGCGTTTCGCGCTTTCGCGCATAGCCAGCGCCGGCACATGACGCTGGAGAACGCGGTGCTTATTCCACTGGCGCGGCTACGTTTGCCGCCGGAAGCGGTTGAAGCGCTTGGCGTGCGGCTGGCAGCGCGGCGCTGGCGCGAGACGGTCGGCTAGCCCGCTCTGATCCCACGCCTGCGTGCGAACCGGATGCGATACGGTATCAGTACGATTCCGGCGATGATCGAGAATAGCGCCAGCAGCGAGACGATAATGATCAACGGGTGATTGAAGTCCTCATGGTTCTTCCAATCCATGATATGCAGCGCCCATAGCGTATCGTAGATGCGCCATAGATCGGAGCGGCGCGCGGTGACCGCGCCGGTGTTCTGCGCAACGTAGACAGCTAGTCCGCCATCTGGAAACTGAACCCGCCAGGCCGGCAGCGCGCCGCGATACTCCGCCGATTCGTCGGTTACGAGCGTCGCGCCAGTCGGTTCGGATGTCAGCGTGACGTGGGCGCGCGCGGCGGAGATGGCCTGCGTCGCACTCAGAGGAGAAAGGCGCTGAAGCGTGGTCGCGTCGTAGAGCGCGGGCGGCGCGTCGGCGAATTCCGCGACGACGACCTGTCCGTTCGTACGCCGTTCGATCGTGAGTTTCGTGGGAAGTGCGTTGTTGTCGCCGCGCAAGGCGGCAAGCGAGGGCAATGACGCAGGGTCGATGGTTTGAGCCTGGTTCGGCCGGATCAGATTTTCGCTGCGTATCTGCTGGATCGGAAACAATGTGAAGAAGAGGCCGCTGGCGACCCAAAACACAATCTGGACCCCAACAAGCAGCGCCAGCCACTTGTGAACGAAAGCTGCAACGTGCGCGAGCTGCATGGAAAACTCCCCTTGGCACTCGTTCAAGGTGGCGGCCAAATCGTCAACCTCGTCAAGAACAGCGCGCGATGGGTTTCGTCCGTGGCCATGGGCAAGTAGGCTGGCGCTTGCCCGACTGTTGAAAGTGCGCCTGGGAGGCGAGACGACCAGGTTCGTGGGGAGCAGGCGATGAGCCGCATATTCGGGAATGTTTGCCAAAACGGCTATGTCGTGCGCGACATCGAAGCCGCGATGAAGCATTGGGTCGAGGTGATGGGCGTCGGCCCGTGGTTCTATATCGAAGACGTCAAGACTGACTGGTTCAAGCACCGCGGCGCGGTGTCGGATGTGAGGATGTCGATAGCGCTCGCGAACTCAGGCGATCTGCAAATCGAGCTTATCCAACAGCGCAACGATGCGCCTTCGCTCTACAAGGAATTCCTGGACGCCGGACACGAGGGCTTGCAGCACATGTCCTATTGGACGCGCGATTATCAGACGCTCTACGATCGCGCGCTCTCGCTTGGCTATGTCGTTGGACATGAGGGCGCGATTGGCGGTGAGCGGGGCCGCTTCGCCTATTTCGATACGCAAGCACACCCCGGTACGATCATCGAGATCTCCGACATCAGCGGATCCAAGGGCGCGATGTTCGCGCATATCCGCAAAGCCGCGGCAAATTGGGATGGCTCGGACGCAATCCGCGTCGTTCGCTGAGGCGCCGCCTTAAGCATCGCCTCGCACGCGGGCGCGGAGGCGCGATAGCTCCCACAAATCATTGCGCGTGAAGCCAAGCGGCGCGGCAAGCGCGGCGAGTGTGGTCTGCCCCAGACGAAGCTCCAAAGCTTCGAGCTGTGCGAATTTTTTCGCGTCGGATGCTGTTGGCGCGACGGCTTGGCCGGATTGTGCGGCGTGGATCAGCTCTTCGGCGCGCAGCACAAGCTCAGTCTTGAGTTCGACATACGCGCGCGCGTCGTCGGATCTCTCGCCGAGACGCGCAGCGATAGCGCCGATCTGTTTGCCGCGCGGTGTCTCCGCGAAGTGACCGGCGCGGATTTCCGCGAGCATGCTCTCGTGAGCGGCGCGATCGGCCGCAAGCCATTGTTGCGTGGCGTGGTCGCTGCGGATGAGCGCAAGGAAGATCGCCGCCGGCGCCAGAAGCAGCGTCAGCGCCATGATTACTAGCGGCTGATGGGGGAAGTGATTGAAGGTTGAGTGAATCGCCATCGCGACGAGCAGGCCCGGCGCGAAGAGCAATGGGTTGAAGCGATAGTGCGCGGCCGAACTTTCGGCCTGGCGCTCCGTCATCTCGTGCGAAACGATCGCGAAGATCGCGGTCGCGCCGCCGTGCATGATCGCCGTGCCGAAGCCGCGCACGAGCCAGGCGGAGACATTGGCGTCGGTAATCGTGAACAGATACCAGATATTTTCGACCACTGAGAACCCGGCCCCGACTGCGAAGCCGGCGATGGCCGCATCGACTTTGAAACCGAGGCGGTTGCGCGCGAACAGATAGATGATCGGCGCGGCCTTCAGGCTCTCCTCGATGATTGGCGAGACGTAGCGGCTGTAGGCGCTGAAGCCGATCGGGAAGCCGTCCATCACGCGCCAGTTGGCAAGAAAGCTGAGCGCGGCGAATAATCCGCCGGCGCCGAGCAGGATGCCGATCTCCCGGACGCTGATTAGGTTGAACGCGTCGAGGCGATCGAAGACTATAAGTAGGAGCACGACGGGCGCGACGGCGATGAACGCCTTTACGAGCAGATCTGCGTCCATCACATGATCTTCAGCGAAACCAAGACTTCATCGCTCGCGGAATCGCCATCCTCAAATCCACGCGCGTAGCCAACCGATAATGTCATCGGGAGGCGGTGCGCGACAGTAAAATTCCAATCGGTCTGTAGGCCCAACGTTTGCAGCGACCGGCGATCCCCGAACCGTGGCTCTGCCTCCAGGGCGCCAGCAAAGAGCGCCGGGCGCACCGAGCTCAGGAAGAGACTGGCGATACCGACGTCTTCAAAGCGGACAGGCGGCAAGTTGATTTCGCCCATGGCGCGGGCGAAGGTTTGCGCCTCGATCTGGTTGATCTCGAAGCCCGGGAAGCTGTCGAACTCGCGATAGCGCTTCACTTCGCGGTCATCGACATAATTGTTGCCGAAGGCGCCCATGTACCAGGCGCTGAGCGGGCTTGCGTGTTCGCCGCCTACGGCACCGGCGGCGGTGTAGAGCCAGATCGATGAATTACGCATCGGCAGTGGCATGCCGAAATCGACGCCGCCGCGCACGCTCGGGAAGGTCTCGCCGTTGGCGTGATCGGCGCCGAGCGCCACGTTCCAGCGCCAGCCGCGTTCGTGATCAACGGCGCCCAGCGAGCGCGTGGTGTTGGTGTAGCTCCACTCGGCGTTGACGGACGCCAGTTCATCGAACGACGTCGAAACCTCTTGTGCTGCCGGCAGCGTATCGAGACCGGTGTAGTAGGCGGCCTCAATGTGGAAATCGAGTTGGCGTGGTGGATCGTAGATGAAGGAGTTGTGATACCCGACGATGAAAGCGTCGCCCGCGCGCGCGCGTTCTGTCGGGCCGAAGAGATCGTAAAAGTCGGCGTCGTTGTGCCAGTAGCGGAAATTCCAACGCAGCGTTTTGTATTCGAGATCGAAGTGCCAGTCCTGATCTTCGAAGGGCGAGTCAGGCAGGTAAGAGAGCGTTACGTGCAGCTGATTGAATTGTAGCGGATCTTCGAACACGGCGTGATAGCCGATCGCGGCGCGGCCCCTGTAGCCCTCGACGACAGGGTAAGCCGCTCCGAGACGCATCTCGTCGCGCGGAACGTAATGGCCTTGTTCGGTGATAAGGCTGTCGAGATCGATGTTCGCGGGCGAACCAGCTGTCCAGGTGGTGACGACGGGATGCGTTTGCGCGATTTCCGTACCGAGGAAGCGCACCGTGCGCAGATCGTCGAGCGGTTCGGGCTGGATCACGCCGGGCCGGAAGCCTTCGCCTGTGTATTCATAAACGATGAGCGAACCGTCATTGCGCGGAATCGGCCGGAAGAAGCCGGTCTCGGCGTTCGAGACGGCTTCGACGTCCTGCGTTGCAACCTCGAAGCGGAAAATGTTCGAGACGCCGGTGTAGTAGGCGCTGCCGAAGAGGTAGCGGTTGTCGGGCGAGAACACGAAGCCTTCCGGCGTCGATGAGCCGAGGCTGAAGCTCGCCATCGGTGTTGGCGTCGCGCCCGGCGTCAGATCGGCAATGCGGAAGACTTGCACCGATTGATCGCCATTGATCTCACCCATCGAGGCCGAGAGCATTTGGCCGTCGGAGGAGATATCGAGATCGAATGGCACACGGCCGAAGGGGAATGTGTAGATCTGATTCCAGCTCGTGTACGGCGCCGGCACACGCACAAGCGTTACGTAGCCGTTGAGATGGCGTAGGCCCCAGAGCGAGCGGTCAGCGGGGTTGAATACGATGTCGCCGATGCGCGCGTCACGCAGCACCATGTGCTGTTCGCCGGTGGCGACATCGAGCTGCATGATGTCGCGATAGGCGTAGTTGTCGGTTGTGTACCAGGCCGTGTTGCTGGCCGGGTCATAGGCGAGCGATGTGACGCGATAGAGCATCGCGCCTTTGATGTCGGTGAGATGCCGTATCTCACCGCTCTCGGGCGAAAGCGCGCCGATGTGCCCGATGACGCCGGGGTATCGATAGGCGCCGATGAGATCGCCGGTGCGGGGATCGACAAAGGTGCGCGATACCGAGCCTAGCGCACGTGGCGACAATGCGGTGACAGGCGTCAGCGGGTGCGCACGCAACGCCTCGAGATTTGCACTTTGGAAATCATGCTCCCAAGCGATCCAGTCACGCCATGCCTGATTGAGCGGCACGTTGAAAACCCGGCGAAACTGCGACTGGTAGTATGCCTCACTGCCCTCATCGCGGCGCAGCCATTGCACGACTTGCTCGGGCGAATAGTGCTGCGCCAGGTACGAAAAGAAGCGCGTGCCATAGAGGTAGTCGTTCACGCCGACTTGGAAATCCACGAAGATGCCTTCCGACTCCAAGCCCACTGGCGAGTAGAAGTGCGCGTCGTCGCGCACCATCGAGCGGAAGACCATCTCGTCGTAGGCGCCTTGCGCGCGGCCGAAGCCGCCGGCCATCCATGTTTCCATGAAGACGGCGCTGCCTTCGAGATACCAGCGCGGCACGTTCACGCGCGGCGTCGCGAGATAATTGTAGAGGATCGATTCGGGGTGTTCCTGCACCGGCATCGGTTTGCCGCCGAGCACGCGGCGCCAGAACGCATCGCGCCCGTTCCAAACGTCCATGAGCGCGACGTGCGTGACTTCGTGGTTGGTGAGCGTGAAGAAGCGCTCGCCCGGGCTGAAGGTTTCGTAGGCTAGGCTGAGCGGGGCGATGTCAAGCAGCAGCGCATTGTTCGGCGATGAGCGCGCGGCGGCGTTGCCGTAATCGCCGAAATCCTTCAGCAGCAGCGTGACCTGATCCCATGGCTCCCAGTTGAAGAGGCGCTGTTCGAAGTTGAATGCGTTCTCGAAGCTGCGGCCGACATAAGGTGTGAGGTAGGTCTCTGACGGATCGAAATAGAGCAGGCGCAGGTGTTCGGTTTCGAGCACCGAGAGATCGATCAGCGGGATGTCGTCGGGCGCACGGCTCGGCGGCGGCGGCTCCGGCGGCGGGGATTGATCCGAGGGCGGCGCCGCGACATCGGCCGGCGCGGGCGTCTCGGGCTGCGGATCGAGCGGCGCTTGGGTCGTAACGGCGGTCTGCGCCTGCGCCGATGCGATCGAGGCGAGCGTTAGAGCCGTTGCACAAAGAAGCGTGCGGATCCCCATAACCCCGCCTAGCACGCCCAAGAAGCAGACACGCCGCGTCTCGCTCGACGCGGCGTGTCGCCCTGCGTTAGTTCGCCCGAACGGCGGCGGCGAAATTGGCGTCCCGCGCCATAGCCGCGAAAGCTGGTTCACGCGCCAGCGCCGCGAAGGCCGGCTGCCGCGCCAGCGCCGTGAACGCTTGCGCGTTGCGGGCCAGAGCGCTCAGCGCCTGCGCATTCCGCGATAGCGCTTCGAACGCTTGCGGGTTTTGCGCCATGGCGGCGAAAGCTTGGGGGTTTTGCGCCATCGCTTGCATCGCCTGAGCGTTGATGCCGTTGGCGTTGCGTGCGATCGCGGCTTGCGCCTGGAACGCCTGGGCGTTGCGCGCCATGGCGGCGAGGCCTTGTGCGTCTCGGCTTAGCGCCTGGAACGCTTGCGCATTCCGCGCCATCGCTTGGAACGCTTGGGCGTTACGGGCCAAGGCGTCGAACGCCTGCGCATCGCGCGCCAGCGCCTGGAAGGCCCGCGCGTTGCGCGCCATGGCTTCGAATGCTTGAGCATTGCTGGCGAGCGCGCTCATCGCTTGTGCATCGCGGCCCAGAGCCTGGAACGCTTGCGCGTCGCGCGCCATGGCGGCATTGGCTTGTGGGTTGCGCGCGGCGGCGGCGAAGTTGGCGTCGCGGGCGAAAGCCGCAAAGGCTTGCGGGTTGCGGGCCATCGCCGCGAAGGCTTGCGGGTGCCGAGCCAGCGCTTCGAACGCCTGCGCGTTCTGCGCCATCGCGGCAAACGCCTGCGGCTCCCGCGCCATGACCGAGAACGCCTGAGCGTTGGCGGCGAGGGCCGAGGTCGCTTGCGCATCGAATGCTTGCGCGCGCAGGGCTTGCGCTTGGAATGCTTGGGCGTTGCGCGCCATGGCGGCGAGGCCTTGCGCGTCTCGGCTCAAGGCTTGAAAGGCTTCCGCGTTGCGCGCCATGGCTTGGAACGCCTGCGCGTTACGAGCCATCGCATCGAACGCTTGAGCGTCGCGCGCGAGAGCCTGGAACGCCTGTGCGTCTCGCGCCATCGCATCGAATGCCGCGGCTTCGCGGGCGAGAGCGTCCATGGCTTGAGCGTCGCCGGCGAGAGCTTGGAAGGCTTGCGCGTCACGCGCCATCGCCGTGTTGGCCTGCGGGTTGCGCGCCGCGGCCGAGAAGTTGGCGTTGCGTGCGAACGAAGCGAACGCCTGCGGATTGCGCGCCATCGCCGCGAACGCCTGCGGGTGGCGGGCGAGTGCTTCGAACGCCTGCGGGTAGCGCGCCATCGCGGCAAACGCTTGCGGTTGACGCGCCATGGCTTGGAACGCCTGTGCGTTTTGCGCCATCGCCGTGAACGCTTCGGCATTGCGAGCCTGCGCGTCCATCGATTGCGCGGCGCCAGCCTGAGCCGCGCGTGCGAGTGCGGCGAACGCTTGTGGATCGCGCGCGAGCGCGGCGAACGCCTGCGCGTCTTGCGCCATGGCGGCGAGCGCTTGCGGGTTCTGGGCGAGGGCGGCGAAGCCCGGATCGCGCGCCAAAGCTTGGAACGAGGGATCGTTGACCATCAGATGAAACGCATCCGTCTGCATCAACAGCGGCACCGCGTCATCGCCAAGCGTGACATCTGAATCTGTAACCTGCGCGGAGCGATAGCGCTCGACCGGCGCGATCGTGCCGGCGCTTTCGCCGTTTGGCGGTGAAATCGAGCCGATCGTCACGGCGCCCACTGCCAGCAGCGCGACCATGCTGGTCGCCGCGATGCCCAATTTGGCGTTATTCGACAGAGCTATGGCCACTGCCGTCCTCCTAGTAATAACACTGACCGCGCGGCGGTGAGTAGCCGCCAACATTGCCGCGCCGTCAATGAAAAGTTCTATAGAAGCGTAATGTCCGCGCACGTCGCGGGGCGCCTGCCGCACGAACCTCGACGGCTGATTTCGCTTGATTTTGTCGCGTTCCCGGAGGCCAAGTGCGCCATGCTCGCGGGGTGACGGGCGTCACTAGAAAAAACCATTTCCCGCCCAGGTCGGAGGAATAGCGCCGCCGATGGGACTTTGGCTCCACCGTTTAGCGGCGGCATGCGTGCTCGCCTTCGAGGCGTTGGCGTGCTTGGCCAGCGTGATCCTGCTCATGTTGTTGTCTGCAGCGCCGCTGTTTCGCGACGCGTTGCCGGTTTGGCCCGCACCCTGGGTATGGGCGTCGCTTTTCATCGGCGCGTGCGTGCTCGCGGTTGCAGCATCCTGGGTCAAAGGCATTTTCGACAGGCGCTTGCCGGCGCGGATCGGCGGCGAACCACGTCATGCGCACATCAGCGGTTGGACGTTCATTTGGATCGTGATGGTGGCGTCGGTCATTATTGCGTTAGCGACGTGGGCAGGCGAGAGCGACGACAATCGCGCTGTCATCAACACCGATTGGGGCGTCGGCATCATGATCGCGCTGGCGGTTGCGTTTGTCGCCGCGGCTTTGGTTCCGACGGTCTCGATCGCCGATCATGCCGCGGGTTTCATCAATTTCCTTGGCCGCTTTGTGCGTCCGTTCGGCCGTCTGCTCAGCATCATCGACAGCATCTTGGTGTTCGCCATCGCTGGCGGCGCCGGCGCGACGCAGCCCTCGCTGTTCATCCGTTACGTCATGTTGCTCGGCACGTTGGGCTCGTGTGCGGCGATGGGCTATTGGCTGGAGCCGCCGTGGGGGCTTGTGCCTTTGGCGTGGGGCTTTCTCGTCGCCATCGCCATTTCGCGACGCTGGGCCTGGAT
>JADLHI010000432.1 GCA_020848895.1 Hyphomonadaceae bacterium | reverse complement strand
TTGAGACGGACGATACGGACGTGCGTGCGTTTCCGAGTCTCCACATCCGCAACGAGCTGACGCCACGCATCAACATCGATTTGAGCTATTCGAGCCGCATCCAGCGCCCCGGCTTCGAGCAGCTCGACCCAGCCTTGCGGTTCAACGACGCCAATCGCGCGACATCCGGCAACCCCAATCTCGAACCGATGACGACCGACGCCTTTGAAGCAAACCTCGTCTATCAGAATGCCGGCGCAAGTTTCAGCATCACATTCTTCGATCGCATCACCCAGGATAACTGGTCGCAATTCACCGACGTGAACGGCGGCGGCGTCATCGTCACTATGCCGGTGAACGCAGGCGAGAGCGAACAGCGCGGTTTGCAAGCGCTGCTCCGCGGCCCCCTTGGCGAGAACTGGCGCTACTCGATCAGCGGCAATGTTCTCAATCGCGAGTTCGACTACCTCGGCAACACCGGCCTCGTCCGGCGCGAAGCGGTTGAGTATGACGGTATTGCTCAGATCGATTATCGGGATGCCGATCAGGAGGCCGTTGGCGCCGATCAATACCAGTTCGAAGTTCGGTTTCAGGGGCCGCGTCACGGCTTGCAATCGGAACGCAGCGCGTTCGTCACCGCCAATTTCACATGGCGCCGGCGCCTCACCTCGCGCCTCTTCGGCGTGCTCAATGTGCAGGATATTTTCGACAGCGCCGACCAAGTCTCGGAGATCACCACCGACGACTATTACGAGCGCACGGAGTTCGACAGCCCCGGCACCCGCCTGCGCCTTGCGCTGACGTATCAGTTCGGCTCCGGCCCACAGCGCCCGCCACAGGATCAGCAGCAGCCCGGCGGCCCACCCGTCCCGCAATTCTAGCTGCCTCACGGGACCTCCCGCGTTTGCGACGAAAGCCCGCTAAATCACGATATTCCCGCGCCCTGAGGCGCCAGCGGCGATTGCTGGCGCGTGCGCACACGCCTATGCCGTGAGCCGAGTTTGTTACGCAAAGGACGTTGTTCCCATGTCTATTCGGTTTGTGTCGGCGCTCGCTTTGAGCGCGGCATTGGTTTGCGGCGTTGCCGCATGCAATCGCACCACCGCGCCCTCCGAGATCGGCTTGGATCTCGCGGCGATGGACACCAGCGCCCAGCCGGGCAACGATTTCTACAATTACGCGAATGGCGCCTGGCAGCGTAACACCGAGATTCCGGCTGACCGTTCCAGCATCGGTTCCTTTTATCGCGCCTCGCTCGAGACCGAGCGTCAGGTCACCGAACTCGTCGCCGGCATTGCCGGCTCGACGCCAGCGGCCGGCTCGAACGAGGCCCGCATCGCCAATTTCTACAACGCCTACACCAACACGGCGGCGATCGATGCGTCGGGCATGGCGCCGGTTCAAGCCGATCTCGCGCGCTTCAACGCGATCACCAATCGCCAGCAGCTCTCGCGCGTTCTTGGCGAACAGGTCCGCGCGGATGTCGACCCGTTGAACGCGACCAATTTCGCCACCGAGAACCTATTCGGCATCTTCATCACGCAGGGCCTGGCGACGCCGGGAGAGGTCATCCCTTACATCCTGCAGGGCGGCCTCGGCATGCCCGAGCGCGAATATTACCTCTCAAACGACGCTGACATGGTGCGTTTGCGCGGTGAGTACCGCGCGTACATCGAGCGGCTTTTGACCCTTGCGGGCGTCAGCGACGCCCGCGCCCGCGCGCAACGCATTTTTGACCTCGAAACACAAATTGCGCGCGCGCATCTGACGCGTGAGCAGAGTGAAGACATTCCGTCGTCGGCCGCGGTCTGGAGCCGCGCCGAACTCACACAACGCGCGCCCGGTATCGACTGGGACGCCTTCCTCGCTGGCGCACAGCTTCCGAACCAACAGCGGTTTGGCGCCTATCACGCCCAAGCCATCACGCGCCTTTCGGCTCTAACGGCCTCCGTGCCGCTGCAAACCTGGAAGGACTGGCTGACCTTCCACCAGATCAATGCGCACGCCGACGTATTGCCCACGACCATCGATCAAGCGAGCTTCGCCTTCTACGGCACCACACTTTCGGGCACGCCGCAGCAGCGCGCCCGCGCCCGGCGCGCGCTTGATTCGCTCAACGCGCATCTGGGCGACGCTGTCGGCCGCGCGTACGTGGAACGCTACTTCCCCGCCTCGGCGCGCGAGGAAGTGCAAGGCATGGTCGAGAACATCAAGGCCGCCTTTGCGCAGCGCATCCAGGGTCTGACCTGGATGGCCGATGCGACGCGCGCTGAAGCGCTGCGCAAGGTGCAAACCATCGTCGTGGGCGTCGGTTATCCCGACAGCTGGCGCGATTATTCGCACTATGAAGTCTCGGCCACGGACGCTTACGCCAACGCCGTCAACGGCGAGCGCGCGGAGTATGCGCACCAGCTGGCGAAACTCGGCCACCCGATGGACCGCAACGAATGGTGGATGACGCCGCAGACGGTCAACGCTGTGAACCTGCCGGTTCAGAATGCGCTGAACTTCCCGGCCGCCATCCTGCAGCCGCCATTCTTCAACGCCCAAGCAGACGCGGCCTACAATTACGGCGCCATTGGCGCGGTGATCGGCCACGAGATCAGCCACAGCTTCGACAATAACGGTGCGGCGTTCGATTCGACCGGCGCGCTGCGCAATTGGTGGACTGAAGCCGATCTCGCGAACTTCCGTCAGCAAGGCGAAGCGCTCGCTCGCCAATACGACGCGTACGAAGCGTTGCCAGGCCTGCACGTGAACGGCACGCTGACGCTTGGCGAAAACATCGCTGATGTCGCCGGCCTGCAAGCCGCGTACGACGCCTATCACGCCTCACTCAACGGCCAGGAAGCGCCCGTGATCAATGGCCTCACGGGCGACCAGCGCTTCTTCATCGCCTACGCGCAAACCTGGGCCACTAAGATGCGCGATGAAGCCCTCCGCGGCCGCATCGCCACCGATGGCCACGCGCCGGGCATGTTCCGCGCGCTCACCGTGCGCAACCTCGATGCCTGGTACACGGCGTTCAACGTGCAACAGGACCAAACGCTCTACCTGGCGCCGGACCAACGCGTCCACGTCTGGTAGGCCCTATGGAGCGCGGGCGTCCCCGCCCGCGTATTCCAGATCGAACAGACGCGGGCGAGGACGCCCGCGCTCCATGAACTGAAACGGCCCGGGATCGCTCCCGGGCCGTTTTGTTTTTGGACGTTTCTTCCCTGAGTTTTATTCGGCCGCTTCCGGCTGTGTGAGGCGGGCGTCTTCGCCGCGTTCGATCGCCAGTTGCGCGTCGCGTTCGGCGGCGAGCTTCTGGTAACGGCGCAGCTGACCACCCGTACCGGCCGGGATGAGGCGGCCGACGATGACGTTTTCCTTGAGGCCTTCGAGCGTGTCCGACTTGCCGT
>JADLHI010000431.1 GCA_020848895.1 Hyphomonadaceae bacterium | reverse complement strand
GCTGAGCGTCAGATTGGCGCCGGCGGAGTCGCCAACGACGCTGATGTCCGAAGGATCAAAGCGATCGAGCAAGTGCCGATAGGCAGCGAGGCAATCGTCTGGCGCGGCGGGAAACGGATGCTCCGGCGCGAGCCGATACCATGGCATGTAAGCCTGCGCCCCCGATCGCGCGACAAGTTCAGCCACGAATGGCGTGTGCAAGCCGGGAAGGCGGAACAGGAAAGCGCCGCCGTGAAGATACAAAATTGCGCGCGCGTTCGATGTGGCGGGCTTCACCCATCGGCCCGGCGCAGGCGCCTCAACGTCTTCTATGGTGATGCCGGGCGGCAGTTTCAGCGGACGTTCGGAGCGAGCGATTTTGATACGGCTTGCTGCAACGTCGAGCGGTGCGCGCCACGTCATACGCACCGATACGCGGACCAGGGCATTCAAGAATTGCGCGGTAAACGTGGTCAATTCGCCTGCCTTTGTGAGCCTCGGCCGCACGCCAACCCGGAGAGCGGCGTGCGACCGTTGCCCAGTGGCCCCTTAGTAGTTGAGCGTCAACTCCACGCCGATTGTACGCGGGCGATTGACGAATTGCTCTATCACGCCGAACGGCGGCGCGACGTTCGAGGATTGCACTTCGACCTCGTTGGTCAGGTTGCTGGCGAAAGCGACCAGCGACCAAGTGTCGTTCGAAAGACCCGCGCGCAGATTGACCAAACTAAAGCTCGGCAACTTGGACGCCGCGATGTTCTCGGCCGTGGTGAAGCGGTCGCCGATGTACTGATAATCCAAATGGCCGATGAGATCGAAGTCCGAGGTGATCGGGAAGGATACGTCGGCGCCGGCGCTGAAGGTGAATTCTGGCACGCTTGTCAGGCGGTTGCCCTCGGCGATTACCCCCGATCCCGTGACGGTTGTGTCGTTGAATTCGGCGCTAGTGTAGGCCGCGTCGGCGTAGACAGAGAGATTTTCGTTGAGGAAATAGGCAGTTTCCAGTTCGACGCCATAGCTGCGCGCGTCACCGGCATTGTCGATGAGCGCTGGGCTGCCGACCACCGTCTGAATGTCGCGCCAGTCATTGTAGAAGAGGCCAACGTTGACCGTGAGGCGTTGGTCGAGCCAGCGCGTCTTCAGACCTGCATCATATGCTCGCACGCCATCGTCGTCATAGGTGATGAAGTTGGCGAACGTGGTTGGATTGAAGATGCCGCCGGGCGACGCGCGCGTGACGACCGACACGACTGGGTTGATGCTGCCATTGCGAATGCCCTCTGAGGCGCTCACGTAGGCAAGAATGTCCGGCGTAACATCGTATTCGATGGCGACGCGGGGCAGCATGCGATCCAGCGAAAGGTCGAACGTCGTGCTGAGACCGGCGAAAGCGAGGACAGTGCCGTTGACCGTGGGATGCACGTTCGGCGGCAGGTTTCCTAGCGCAGGCAAATAGACGAAGCCGTTCGGATCGAACCGCGCCGTCTGGGTCTCGGAAACGTAGCGTGCGCCCGCAATGAGGCGAAGGCGCTCGGTCACGTCCCAAGTCAGTTCACCGAATGCCGAGGTTTGCTCTGTGTCAAAGTGCGTGACGCCGGCAGTCAGCACTGTCGAACTCGGAGAGGTGTAGGCGGCGATGCCGGGCGTGAGCGCGGCGAAGTTGGAAATAAATGTTCCATCCTTGTAGAACAAGCCGGCTGTAAAGTTCAGCGGCCCGTCAAAGTCCGACGCCAGGCGGAATTCCTGTGTGAAATTGTCGTCGGTGAAGCCGAGGCTGCGCGTCGTGACAGGGTTCGTCAGACCGAAACCGCCGTAGAGAAAGTTGACCTGCGCGGTGAACGTCGGGTCGTAGAAGAGACTTTGCCGTTCACGCGTGTACGAGCCGGTGATGGATGTCAGTGTGATCGGGCCAAAATCATAGTCGATCTTGGCGCCGTATAGCTCGTAGCTGTCGGATGCCTGGCCACGCACCGGCGCATTTGTCCTAAGCGCCCCTGGGTCGGAGTTCGGTTGAATGGACCATTGTGCGCCGCTGTCGTCGTCCGCGGCATTGGCGAAGAGCCTGATCGAAAGCGCTGGCGTCGGCCGCGCCAACACGACAATGCGACCACCTTCGCTGTCGAGGAAGTTTACATCCTGTTGACCGAGCGTGGTGTTGTCGATGAAGCCTTCGTCGCTGCGCTGGAAGCCAGTAACCCGGACGCCAAGCTGGTCTGGAATGAGCGTGAAATCGACGCTGCCCTGGAAGTTGGTGTTGTCTCCGCCATCGTCAGTGGAAGAAGCGGTTGCGCTGAGGATGCCTCCGATGCCGCCATCCAAGCTTGGGTCGCTGGTGAAATAGCGGATCGTTCCCCCTACGGAGCCTTCCCCAAAGTAGGTGGGCTGTGGGCCGCGCAGAATTTCCACGCGGTTCAGATCGAACAAATTGAAGTCGCGCTCGTTGCCCGATTGGGTCGAGACCAACACGTCGTCCAAAAATGTCGTGACAACACCGCGCGCCGTGAACGTATCGGTGGAAGCGGCGGTGATCGGCCGCGAGATGCCGCGGATTGCGATTTCATTCTGGTTCGGGCCGCGGTCGAGCAACTGAACGCCCGGCGTGCGCCGCGCCAGGTCTTGGAAGTCGGTCATTCCCGCTTGGGCAATGTCATCCCCGCCAATGCCGCGGATGCTCGCGCCGATGTCTTGCGCCGACTCGGCCCTAAAGCGGGCGGTAACGACGATTTCGTCGGAGATCTCTATGTCCGACTCGGCGGCGGTCTCATTGCTGGTCTGCGCGAAGGCGACGCCGCCTCCTGCGCTGAGCGACAGCGCCAGCGCGGCAGCAGACGTAAACATCTGAAGCTTCATCTCTTTCTCCCCCTAGGGCACGACCATTGGCATCATGCGTTGGCGTATCTTACCTAGGCACGTAGTGGCCTAGCATATCGTATGCTTCGTATCGATCTTACAGACGTGGTTCCCTTCGTCAATGAAAAGTGGTCCGGCCACATCCACTGAGCCACTGAAAATACGACGATTTTTGAACAATTCAGAATGCTTACTAATGGAGGATTCGATGTCCGTTTACGTGGTCGCGGCGCTGACAAAAACCGATCCGCAAGCTTACGAGGAGTACGGCCGCCGCGGTCGCGATAGCCTCTCGGCATTCGAGAACTCTCGTCTGGCTGCCGACGATTTTGCGGTGTTGGTCGAAGGTGAGATGCCTGCGCCGCGTTTCGTGCTGCTGCGCTTTGACGATGAAGCGGCGTTTCAAGAGTGGTGGAATTCGGAGGCCTATCAGGAGGCGATACCGTTCCGGCATGCCGCGGCCGACACCAAGTTCATCGTCAAATTTCAGGGTGTCTGATGGCGGCGCGCGGCGGTGTTGACGTGGGCATTGCTTAGGTAGAGAATATGGTATGGAAGCGTACTATATTTGACGTGAGCGCATGGCGATAGGATTTGATCGGTCTGAAGAGGTCGCGGCGCTTGCAGAGTCGCTGAAGCGGTTCGTGCGCGCCGAAGCTGGGCTCGAAGAACGGAGACGCCGTCTGGCGGCAACCCCGCCGGAGCGCATGGCGCTTTGGCAGACTTTGTCCGAGTTCGGTGCGCTGGGCGCTTTTTTTTCCGAGCGTCTGGGCGGTTATGGCGGCGCGCCAAGCGATGTTGCGGCGGTCGTCGAAGCGCTGGCGCCAGCGTTGCTGCCTGAGCCGTACGTGGCGGCCATGGTGTCCGGGCGCGTCCTGGTAGGCACGAGCGATGGCGGCGTGTTCGAGGATGCCATCGCCGGCAAACGCGTGATCGTGCTCGCGCATCAAGAAGGATTTGATCCGTTCCAGGCGCCGGCAAGTGTGGCCGCGCGAAGTGGCGGCGGCTTCAAGCTTCGCGGCGCCAAGCCTGCTGTCCGGCATGCCGACGTCGCAACGGAATTCTTGATCACTGCGCGGTTGGAGGACGGCGAAACCGGCGTGTTTCGAGTACCGGCCAACGTCTCGGGCCTTCGTACGTCGGTGACGCGCTTCGTAGATGGCGCCGGCGCGGCGGACCTTGCGTTTGACGGACTTGAGGTCGCAGAGGGCGCGCTTGTCGCGACTGGCATCACAATCATCCAGGACGCGCTGGAATGGCAGTTGATGGCGCTTTGCGTAGAGACGGCGGCAATCATCGAAGCAGCGAACGTGGAGACGTTTGCATATCTCAATGTTCGTGAGCAGTTCGGTCAGAAACTCGGCCAGTTCCAGGCCTTACAGCACCGGGCGGCAGACATGGCGATGGCCGAGCAAGAAGCCGCCGCCATGGCCGCGAGCGCGGTCGCCGCGTTGGATCAGGCCCCATCTGCGGCGCGGACGCAGACGTTGCTGGCAGCGAGCCTGGCATGCGACGCAGCCGGGCGGCGCGTTGGTCACGAAGCCGTGCAGATGTTCGGCGGCATGGGAGTCAGTGATGAACTCATCATCAGCCACTACGCGCGGCGCTTCGCCGCCATCCGGGCAATCACGGGAACGGTGGATGCACGTGCAGCGCGGCTCGCCGAGATTTCGAGAGCGGCGGCATGAGAGATCTGACGACATTCCGCGCTGAAGTTCGCGCGTTCGTGCGCGACAAGCTGCCTTCGGACATCGCTGAGAAGGTCCGCCGTGGCCGCGAGATCGATAAGGACGACTACGTCCGCTGGCAGAAGATTTTGCACGCGCAAGGCTGGTTGCTTGGCTCGTGGCCGGAAGAGTGGGGCGGCGCAGGCTGGGATGCAGCGCGGCAATTGGCCTTCCTGCAAGAAGCCGGTTTGGCGGGTGGTCCGATGATCATTCCGTACGGCATCAGCATGGTCGGGCCGGTGCTCAATACCTTTGGCGCCGAAGAGCAGAAGCGGCGCCACATCCCCGGCATCGTCAGCAACGACGTTTGGTGGTGCCAAGGCTATTCAGAGCCTGGCGCAGGCTCCGACCTTGCGGCGCTGAAGACCGCGGCGGTGCTTGAAGGCGACCGCTATATCGTCAACGGCTCCAAGATGTGGACCACCGAAGCGCACTGGGCGGACATGATGCATTGTCTTGTGCGCACAAGCACGAGCGGTCGTCGCCAAGATGGCATCACGTTCTTGCTGATCGACATGAAAACGCCGGGCATCACCGTTCGGCCGATCGTCACTATCGATGGGCAGCATCACACCAATCAGATTTTTTTCGATAACGTTGAGG
>JADLHI010000430.1 GCA_020848895.1 Hyphomonadaceae bacterium | reverse complement strand
CGTTGCAGCGGCAGCTCTTCCGCGGGCGCGGCGAGATCGAAGCTGATATGGCGCCACTTGCTGAGTTCGTCTTTCACCCGCGCTTGGGCGTCGTGGAACGTTCCCATGCGGCGGCGCTCTTGGGCGACGCGGGCGACGTCGATATCGGCGGTGACGAGTCTTGGTTCGCGGGCGAAGCGTTCGCCTTCGGCCAGCTTCTCGCCCATTTCGTAGGCGATGACCTGGCCGTCCCAGGCGACGTCGGTCGTGCTTTCGCCGCGTCCGGCCGCCGCAAATACATAAGCGGCGGTCGCGCGGCGCGATTGGCTATCGCAGAGCACGGCGCGGTCTTCGGCCTTGCCGATGACGATGTTCGAGGCGGAGAGATTGAGCAGTATGTTGGCGCCGGCGAGCGCGCCCATCGTCGATGGCGGTTGCGGGGCCCAGAAGTCTTCGCAAATTTCGACGTGGAAGGCGAAGTCGGGAAGGTCGGTCGCGGTGAAGACGACTTTGGCGCCGAAATCGACCCAATCGCCGGCGACGGAAATGAGATCGTCTTCGGTGTCGCTGGCGACGCTGAAATAGCGCTTCTCGTAGAACTCGCGGTAGTTCGGCAGGAAGCTCTTCGGCACAACGCCCAAGATGGCGCCGCGATGAATGACGACGGCGCAGTTGAACACCGATGTGCGTGACCGCAGCGGCGCGCCGACGACGAGGACGGGAAAGAGGTTTTCGCTTTCGGCGACCAGCTTTGCGATCGCGGCCTCGACGGCGTCGAGCAACGGCTCTTGCAACAGGAGATCGTCGATCGCGTACCCCGAGAGCGAGAGTTCGGGCGTCAGCAGCAGGGCGGCGCGCTCAGCATCGGCTTGGCGCCAGAGTTTCAGGATAGCTTCGGCGTTGGCGTTCGGGTTGGCCGGGGCGACGACCGGCGCGCAGGCGGCGACGCGGACGAAGCCGTGGTTGTAAAGGTTATTGAAGTGGCCAGAATCTGGTCTGCTGATAAGCGCAGCCGCTTCATCGCCGAGTTCAAGAAGAGAGATGTCCACGGAGAGAGCTTGCGCGATCTTCCGGGTGTCTGATCGGCTCGGCTCTGTACGGCCGGTTTCCCAGCTTGAGATGGTGTTCTGGCTGACCCCAACTTTCTCAGCGAGTGACGCCTGCGAACAGCCTGCCTGTATTCTGTAGGTTCGAATGTGATCGCCAATAGCCATTTGTGATTGCTCTTATCACACTGGCTTTGGAAAGACCATAAGCTGTCAGTCCTGGTCGGGCGGCACGTCGACCTCAATGCGGTCGTCATAGCCCTTGCGGGCAGAATAGAACGTCAAAGCCATTAACCCGCCGCCAAGCGCCAGCGACAGGAACGTGCCCAAGCCAAGCGCGACCCAACCGTGAATGCTCATGGCGGAACTGTCCCAGCCGGCGAGCGAAAAGACCAAAGCGGCGGCCAAGATGCCGCTCAGAGTGACGACGAGCAGGACTATCTTCATGCCGTGAATGTGCGCGTTGTCGCGCGCCGTTTCCAGCGCCAAGGCGCCGCGCGCTTAAGCGTCGCGGTCACTCGCCGCAGAAGCTCGGTACGTCGATGTCCGCGCCAGCGGTGCGTTGGCGCCATTGGCCAGCTTCGTTGCGATAGCGCTCACCTACGGCGATGCGCGGGCGCTGGAACACTTCGCACGCAACGGCGGCGGCCATTTCGTTGACTGAAACGCTGCGCTCGGTCGCGCGACGGGTATAGAGCTGGCGCCGTTGAATGTTGTTTTGATCGACGCGGCCGCGCAGGTCGGCCGAGATGGCCGCGCCTGGAACAAAACCTAGATAACCGTCGGCTTGTTCACCGATAAGGCCGTTGGCGCGCGCCTGAGCGAGCACTGTGTCTGTTGCTTGCGCCACGGCCAGCGTGGCGCTCAGCGCCAGACCGAGCGCGGCGATGCCAGCGAGAACGAAACGGCGTTTCATGGCGTGGTGCCTCCGAAGAGATCAGAATTCTGATCCAGTAGTTCAGCAGCATCGCGTTCGAGCCGCACGATGACCTCCTGGCGGATGTTCACATTGAGATTGATCTCAATCGGTTCATCCGGCGCCTGGATTTGGACGGGGATGCATCCAGCGGCGAGAACCGCCGCACCCAAGCTGGTCAACAGGGCTGCCCGCATAGCGCGAAACTCCTGGCTACTTTCGTAGCCCCTCCGAGCTGAATCTGCTCTGAAGTTGGACTTTATCTTGGCGGTGGGGCGTCCGGGTCAACCGGTTCTTGTGGCTCTTGGTCACGGCTTTGGTTGATCAAGGCGCTGGGGTCGGTGATCGTCGCGGCGGTTTGCGCCAGGCGCCGGAATGGAGCGGTCACGCGGACGTTGAAATCAAAGGGCACGCCGCGGACGGTGACACGACCGACGCCGGGGATCGGCGCGATGGGGCCAAGATCGACCGGGCGGCCGGAATTGTGACCGCTGAACTCGATCGAGGAGACGACGTCGCCGTTCAAGTCGCCGTCAAGCGTGAGCGAGAGCTGATCGTATTGGAAGCTGCGCAGCGCGTCGAAGGCGATGCGCGAGACGCCGGTGGCGTTGGCGCCGGCTTGGCCGGTGTAGGAGATGACGCCGCCATCGCCCTGGGCGCGGATAATTCCGCCTTCCACGAATGCGCTACGCCGGGTCAGCACCAGCGGGAAGTTGCCTTCGAGTTTACCGGTGGCGGTGAGGTCGGGCACGCCCAGCGTGCGCAGAAGTTCGGCGGCGTCGACATCGTGCAGCGCCAGTTCGAAGCGTGTTTCATCGGCGCCCAGCGTGATGGTGGTTGGGCGCATGGCGAGAATGCCGGCGGCGAAGTCGAATTCGGCGCTCTCGATCGCGACGCGCTCCTCGGCAAGCAATTGGAAGCCGACGCGGCCATTGCTCACCGCGATGCCGGGATTGAGTTCGCCGATGGTGACGCGCTGACCGGGCGGGGTGGTGAGCGCCCAGAGATCATCGAAATGCACTTCGCCGCGAACATCGTTGAGGATCGGGATAGTTGCGGTTGAGAGCGAAAGCCCGCCGAGACGGACGAGACCCGTGCCGAGGATGTCGTGGCGTGTCCAAGTGATGTCGGCGCTGGCGGCGATCGGGCCGCGGACACCTTCGACCAGGCCGCGCGCCTGTTCGGTGATTTCGTAGGGCTGCAGCTCCGGGCCGAATTCGATGCGCTCGGCGCTTACGCTCGCGGCGCCTGCGCCTTCGCTGACATCGTGGCGTGCATTGAAGCGCGCGAGCTGGCGGTTGCGTGCATCGAGCACGATGGCGCCGGAGGCGGTGATTTCGCCGTCTTGCAGCGTCGCCGACGCTTCAACGATGCGCAGCGGATTAAAGAGCGGGCGATCCTCATCGCTGGCCGGGCGATTTGCGGTGAGCAGAGCGGCGCCGGCGTTGACACGGATGACGGGCTTGCCGTCTTCGGGCGCCGCCGCCCAAGAGCCTTCGATGGCGGAGATCGAACCGGGAAGCGCAGGATCGGTGAGCGTGCCGGATGCGAATGACCCGGCGACCGTCCAGCCATCGGCGATGTGTGCGTCGGCGGTGAGGCGTTGGAGCGTGACCGCGAGTGCGCGCTGTTCGGCCATCTCGATGGTGAGACGCGGGCTATCGGCCTCGATCGCGAGCGTGAAGTCGCCGGTGCGGCCGCGGAAAAGGCCGATGACGTTGCTGGCGTTCAAGCGCGCGGGTTGGCCTTCGGGGCCGGACATGCGGCCGTTGAGAGCGAGGCCGCGGATGGAAAAGCCGCCGGACATGTTGTGTGCTGCGTCGGCGGCAATGAGCGCGCCGTTGAGCGGGCAGAGCGAGAAGGCGCCGTTGGCGAAGGAAAGCCCGGCGGCGTCGAGGCCGCCCAAGCGGATCGGCAAGCAGCCGCTATTTGGCGTCACGCGCCAGCCATTGCCCCATTGCACGCCGAGATCGAGCGACGCGACGAGGTCGCGGACTTCGCCGTCGCCGAGCGGCCCGGTGATGTGCGCGGGGCCACGCAGATCAATGCGCCCGCCGCCCTGCGGCTGGATCGCGATGCCGATGCCGAGTTCGTCGGTCGAGATGCTGGCGTTGTCCGCGCGCCAGTTCGAGAGCGTGAGCGTGCCGTCGGTTTCAAACGGCGCGTTGGGCGTCCAGTCGAGCGTGTCGAGCAGCAGCGATGCGTTGGGCGCGCCGCCGCCTGAAAGTTCGAGCGCAATGGCGCCAGAAAGCGACGGGCCGGGCCATTGCAAGACCAGCGCCGGGCTATCTTGGCGAAGCGGCGCCAGCTGCAAATGTGCGCCCGTGGCGGCGCGCGCTTCGGCGGGCGCGGAGAGGTGAACGCGCACGCCGTCTTCGGCGGCATTGATGGTCAGCGGGATTGAAAGATCGAAGCGATCCGCCGCGGCGTCGAGCGCGTGTTCGGCTTGCGCGAAGGTTGGGCCGACAGGCGCGTCCGGAATATCGGGGAACGCGGCGCGCAGATCGTGTTGCGCGGCATCGTTCAAGCGCGCTTGCGCGAACACGACGCGCGCCTCGCCAGACAGCGTTTCATCGCCTTCTAGCTCGAAGCGGAAAACGCCGTTGGCGCTTGGCTGTTCGGAGATGAGCGCGAGGCCATCGAAGCGTCCGCCCGAAAGCGACCAGCGGCCTTGCCCGCGCACATCAGCGCCATCGACGCGGCCATCGAAGCGCGCATGCTGGAGAGTGCTGGCGCTTAACTGTAACTCGCCGGCGGTCGCATGCGCTTCGCTGGCCCAGGTCTGCGGCGCAAGTTCGGTGTCGCGCGCGATGCCTTCAAAGCTGAGCGCCGCGGTGATGGCGTGTGCGGAGACCGCGTCGCCGCGAAACGCACTGGCGCGCGTGTTCAGTTCGAGATTGTAGCGCGAAAGATCGAGCGGCACGCGGCCGAGGACACGCAACGCAGGCGCCGAGATGCGCGCATTGTCCCAAGTCAGCGCGTTGGCGCTGGCGCTCAGGCGAAACGAAACAGTGCTATCGCGCGAGACGACGACGAGTTCAGCGGCGCCATTTTCGAGCGCGTAGGTTCGGCCTGGCCGCGAGGTCGCGGCGATGGCGCCGAGAGCCGAAAAATCCCGCCCAAGCGTTCCGGAACTTTGCAGCGTGGTGTTGAGCGGCCCGAAGGGCGTGTCGAGGACTGCCTGGCCCTCCAAGATCTCAAGCTCGATGGCGGGGATGCTGGGGCGCCGCCGGCCGGGCTTGCCGCCGCCAAGGCGCTCGAGCGCGCCGGCCGAAACGCGTCCGCCTTCGTCCATGCGAAGGTGAAGCCTGGGACGCACCACGCGAAGAAAGTGAACGCGCGGTGAAATGCCGTCCCAGCGCCAGCGGACCTCAACGAGCGGGATGGTGGCGTCGGGCGTCGCTTCGGGGCCGAAGCGCACGTTCGCCAACGCGGCGCTGTTCAAATCGAGGTTAACGAACTGGAAATCGGCGTCGGCCCCGCGCTCCGAAAGCGCCGCGCCGAGCATGAAGGAGGCGATCGAGTAGCGGACGAACCAGAGCCCAGAACCCAGCAAAATCAAGCTTATGCCCAGGGCGCCAAGCGCCATGGACCATCCGGCGATCAACCGGCGGGGGGGCGGCGGGTCTTCCGGGAGCGCTTTTGGCTCTCGTTCTTGACTCGCAACGGCCTGGTTAGACCTATGTGCCATACTCTTCTGCTTGGCGTGGTCCTTGCTGGGGCTTTCTGGGGCGCCTTACAAGCTAACTGGATGACGCCATTACGGTTTCTGGCTGGATAACCAAACGGCGGAAAACACTTGTGATGGTGCTTTTCTTCCAGATGGCGGCTATTGGAGCACGAGATTGAGAGCAGAATTCGCTCACCGGCTCATGAAGGCCCGTAAAGGAATGGCCGCTGCTGGCCTTATGGCGGCGGCCTTCTTGGTGGGTCTGGGGCTGGCCTGGAACGCAGGCCTCTTCAGCGGCGCCGCGACGGCGGCTGCGGCGGAAAACGCGGCCATGCGTGAAGCTGCCGCGCGCCGCGCCGAGGAATTGGCGTTCACCGAAGTTTATCTCCGTCACGAAACGAAAGAGATGCGCGTCGCCAACGGCGAGACGTTGGCGGGATTGCTTGCGCGCGCCGGCGCTTCTTCGTCCGACACGAACGCGGCGCTGAGTTCGATCGCTGATGTTTACAATCCGCGGCGCTTGCGGCCGGGGCAGGCGATCAGCCTCTATTTTCAACGCGACGAGGGCGAAGCGCAGCTAACCGGCGTTGCATTCCGTTCGGAGCCGGGCGCTTCCGTCACAGCCAACCGCACAACGGCCGGCGGTTTCGAAGCACGCGAAGTGCAAATGCCGCTGACGTTCGAGATCGCACGCATTGCCGCGCCGGTTGACACCAGTCTCTATTCGAGCGCCCTGGCGCTCGGCGCGACTGACCGCGAAGTTGCGGCGCTGG
>JADLHI010000429.1 GCA_020848895.1 Hyphomonadaceae bacterium | reverse complement strand
TCGTCTGGTTCATGCGTCTCAACACCGCGGCGCTCGACGGCCGCTTTCCGCAAGCCCAAACACTGCGCGAAGACGGCGCGCGCCTCATTCCCGGCTTGAAGGAGAGCGCCGCCTACAAAGCCGGCGAACGCATGCAGCAGCTGATGATGCAGCCTTCGCCTGAAGCCTTCATGCAACTTGGCCATGATTTCGCGCAGATGGCCGAAGCCGAACCGGCCGCCGCGCTCGATCTCGCGGTTGCGCTTTGCGTGCTTGGTTTCACCGGCCCCGCGCTCGCCATCTTCAGCGATGCACTCGATAACGTCGACGCATGGCGCGCTGGCGCACTCGAAACCACGCGCCCGCACATCGGCTACGAGACCGCGCTCCTGTTCATCGGCGAAACCGTTCAGCTCCGCATGAACCCAGAATTCCCGCAGCTTTGCACGCGGCTCGGCTTGTCGCGCTACTGGCGCGAGAGCGATGCTTGGCCCGATTGCGTGAGCGAAGCGCCGTACGATTTCAAAGCGGCGTGCGGGATTTGAGGCTCCCCGCCCCCTTGTGGGGCGGGGTTGGGGGCGGGGGTGACGGCGGTGATATTTCGAAGTCGCGCACTTGCCGGCGACTGCGCGTTTGCGGATGGCCTGAGGTGACGCCCCCATCCGTCACGCTCCGCGCGACACCTTCCCCACAAGGGGGAAGGTTCACTTCTATCACTCTTCCCCGTCGTCGCCTTCGTCATCACCACCGGCTTCTTCATCATCGCCAGCGTCTTCGTCATCGCGCGCGAACACAGCGAGCAGCGCATCGACGCCCGTCGCCGCCAACAGCGCCGCCAGCGCCTCATCTTCAACGAGCGCCCGCTTGCGCTTCAGTTCGCCCAATGCCTTCGCCGCATACCGTTGCGGCTTCTGCACAAATGTCGTGCCAGCAATATCGACGCTCACGCCGCTCGCATCGGCGCTAACGGCCCGTGCGTTCGCATCCATCCAGAGCAAATAAGCGCCGGCGATCTCCGCGCGCAGCAGCTCCTCGACGTCGCCTTTCACCTCATCGAACGGGGCGAACCCGCTGTCTGCCTTCGGCGCATCCATACGCTCCAGCCACTTGGCTACGTTCGGCGCTTGCGCGCGCAGCAAAGCGCCCGGCGTCGGATCGGAGTTCAGCTGCGCCAATTGCCCCGCCAAACCGAAATCCGCCAGCGAGGGCCGGCCGCCGAACAGGTATGGCCGCTTGCCCAACAGGGTGTTGAGCAACCCAAGCAGCCGCGTGAACGAGCCTTCGATCAATGGCGCCGTCTCGGGCGACGAGCCGACATGATAGAGGCGGCTGATCATCCGCGTTCGCACCTGCTCTTCAATGCCTTCCGGCTTTTCGGCGCCTTCGAAGATCATGTCGCTGATGCGCTTGGCGGCGCTTTCCTGATCCTCCGGATAGCTCCAGCGATAGTGGAACATCGCCTTGTTGAGCCACTCGTCGGCATAGTCCTCGATCAGCGCCGAGAGGAACGCTACTGACGCCTCTTCCGGCAAGATCGATTGATCGGTGTATTGGGCCTCAAGCTCCTCGATGATCGGCGTTGAATCCTGCAGCGCGTTCTCATCGGCATCCACCAGCACCGGGATCAACGGCAGCTTGGCGTAGCGTTGGAACTCTTCCTGAGTCGCGTTGGTGCGCGCGCGCCACTCAAAGTCGAGCCCCTTGTAGCGGAGGTAGGAACGCACCTTTACCGAATACGGGGAAAGCTCCGCGCCATAGAGGCGGAACGGGGCGGTCATGGGAATCTCCCGGAAAACAAAATCGCCGTACGGTGAACCGCACGGCGATTGAAACTTCAAGTCTAAGAACGGCGTCAGACCGGCTTAATATTCACCGCCGACGGCTTGTTCTTGCGCGGGTCGTTTTCGACGTCGAAGCTGACCGCTTGGCCTTCCTTCAGCCCAGTCAAGCCAGACCGCTCAACAGCGCTCACGTGGACGAACACATCGGCGCCGCCCTCGTCCGGCGCGATGAAGCCGAAACCCTTCTGCATGTTGAACCACTTCACCACGCCCGTAGCCATGGCCGCACTCCTCGCAAACTCCCGCGCCCGAAATTAGACCCGCGGGTTGGACTTGGGGGGTGAGTAGCCAACGCGAGCAAACCCGCGCGGGTCGTGATCGTCCCGACCGTCCGGGCGGCATAGGGCCTTTCTGGTACCGCAGAGTCAAGCAAAAGCGCGACCGGACGCCGCGCCCCGATCAAGGTGGCGTGACGCCGTAGCTCGCGAATGTGGCGCCGATTTCCGCCTGTAATTGCTCGGCGGCGGCAATGTCCGCGCGCCCCTCGCGGGGGCGGCCCATCCGAAGCGAAGCGACGCCGCGCCCGTAGAGTGTGCGGGCGATCCGGCGGCCGTTGAAAATGGCCGCGTCAAAATCCGTCCACGCCTCCTGATTGGCGCCGGTGCGCAGATTGAGCACGCCGCGCGCCGCCAGCGCCGCCGTATCGATCGCGTTGATCTCCAGCGCATGGTCGCAATCCTGGCGCGCCAAATCGAGTTCGAGGTTTTGCGCGACGCGCACCTCACACCGCACGCGATAGCCGCCAGGCGTATCCGGCGCGATGCGAATTACCGCCTCAGCGTCCTCCATCGCGCGCGCATATTCGCCCTGCGCCAAGAATACCTCACTACGGCGATAATAGGCGCCGGGATGGTCGCCGCGCATGCGGATCACTTGGCTGTAGTCCGCGAGTGCATGGTCCCAGTCGTGAAGTTCGCGATAACGGTCGCCGCGCAGCTTGTAGGCTTGCGCGCGGCCGTTGCCGGTAATGCTGCGCATACTGATGAGATCCGAGCAGCCGCGGATGCTCTCTTCCGGTGCGAAAGCGTTCAACGTGTTGAAGCATTGCTCGCGGCGACGCTCGAACACCTGCCATTGCACGTCCGCCAGCGCTGGCGCGGCAACCGCCAATAGTCCGAGCGCGGCCAAGCCGCCAAGCACGATGCGCTTCATGTCTGAACCCCTCGCCAGACCTTATCCCGAGGAAGGTCGGGCGCAAGCTTGGCCGCCATAAACTATCGTTGTTCACCGCCGACGCGATCGAGCGTCACCGCCAGCATGGCGCGCAATGCCGTTTCCATTGCCGGTTCGTGCACGAAGAAGCGCGGATTGTGGTTGGGCGCGGCTTCCGCTTGGGTAACGCCCGGCGGGTTCACGCCATAGAAGAAAAACACGCCGGGAACCGCTTGCTGGAAGTAGGCGAAGTCCTCCGCCGGCATCACCGGCAAACCGCTGTTCACGTGGTCTTCTCCCAACGCCCGCGCAACGGCCGCGCGCGTGCGCGCCATGAGCGCGGGCGGGTTAACGGTCGGGATCGCGTTTTCGGTGATCGTGACTTCGGCCGTCGCGCCTGTCGCAGCCGCCGTCTCGGTGACGGTACGGCGGATACGCTCATAAAGCCGCTCGCGCGTATCCGGATTGAGATAGCGGATCGTGCCCTGCATCTGCACGGTTTGCGGGATAATGTTGTAGCGCACGCCGCCCTGAACCATGCCGATGGTGACGATCACCGGTGAACCGACGGCATCCATCTGGCGCGACGGGACCGTCTGCAGCGCGTTGATAATCTGGGCCGACGCAACGATCGGATCGATGCCCGCGTGCGGTTGCGCGCCATGCGTTTGGCTACCTGTCACCGTGATATCGATGCGATCGGAACCCGCCATCATCGGCCCGGAAATCATCGTCACCGTGCCGCTCGTTTGCGGCCAGGCGTGCAGACCGTAAATCGCTTCTGGATGCAGATCGCCGAACACATTCTCCGCCAGCATCCGCCG
>JADLHI010000428.1 GCA_020848895.1 Hyphomonadaceae bacterium | reverse complement strand
GGCGTCACCATGGGCGGCGGCGTCGGCATCTCGATGCCCGCGCGTTTTCGCATCGCCACCGAGAACACGACCTACGCCATGCCCGAAACCGGCATCGGCCTTTTCCCTGATGTCGGCGGCGGCTGGTATCTGCCGCGCAAGTCCGGCCACATCGGCATGTGGCTCGCGCTCACTGGCGCGCGCCTGAAAGCCGCCGATTGCCTCATTGCCGGCATCGCCACCCATTTCATGCCGACGGAAATTCTGGCTGCCGCGCGTGCGCAGATCGCCGGCGCGGCGCAAACCCACGACGCGGGCCGCGCGCTCGAGAGCGGTCTTGAGGCGCTCAGCGAATCCGCCGGCCGCCCGAAGGAGCTGACGTCGGAAAACATCGAGCGCATCGATCGCGTCTTCGCGCTCGATAGCGTCGAAGCTATTTTCGCCGCGCTCGCGTCCGAAAGCCACGATTGGGCGCGCGCTCAACTGGCGACGCTCAAGACAAAATCGCCGCAAGCGCTGAAGGTGACGTTCCGCCAAATGCACGAAGGCGCGAAGATGCAAAGCTTCGCCGATGAAATGCGCAGCGAGTACCGCATCGCCGCGCGCGTGTGCGCGCTTCACGATTTCCAGGAAGGCGTCCGCGCCCTCATCGTGGACAAGGATAACAAGCCCGTCTGGAAGCCGGCGGCGCTTGAGGCCGTCAGCGATGAGTTGATCGATTCCATCTTCGCGCCGCTGCCGCCCGGCGAAGACTGGACGCCGCTCTAATATGGATCGCCGGCGCCCTCGCCGGCACGATTGGTTTGGTCTAAGTGAACGCCAAACTTGGCGCGGATCGCGCTGGCCGGCGAGGGCGCCGGCGGTCCATATCGAGGAGTAACCCATGACCCGCGTCGCATTCATTGGCCTTGGCAATATGGGCTCGGGCATGGCCGCCAATCAGGCCAAGGCTGGGCGCGAAGTCGTGGCCTTCGATCTCTCAGCCGATGCGCTGGGTCGCGCCAAGGAGCAGGGCATGAAGCCCGCCGCCAGCGCTGGCGAAGCGTGCAAGGATGCTGACGTCGTCATCACCATGCTGCCCGCCGGTCAGCACGTGCGCGATGTCTATCTCGAAGCCATTCTCCCGAATGCGCCGCGCGACGCGCTGCTGATCGATTGCTCCACCATCGACGTCGATAGCGCCCGCACCGTCGCACGTGACGCCTCGATGCAGGGCTTTCGCGCCGCTGACGCGCCGGTCTCTGGCGGCACGGCTGCCGCGAGCGGTGGCACGCTCACCTTCATGGTCGGCTGCCGCGAGCAGGATTTCGCCGAGGTTGAGGAGGCGCTGAAGCCGATGGCCAAAGCCATCATCCGCGCCGGCGATAGCGGCACGGGGCAAGCGGCGAAGATCTGCAACAATATGCTGCTCGGCATTTCGATGATCGCCACCAGCGAGGCCTTCGCACTTGCCGAAGCGCTCGGTCTCGACGCCCAGAAGTTCTTCGACATTTCCTCGAAAGCCTCCGGCCAGTGCTGGTCGATGACCTCGTACTGTCCGTGGCCAGGCCCGGTGCCGGCGGCGCCGTCAAACCGCGACTACGAAGGCGGCTTCGCCGCCGCGATGATGCTGAAGGATTTGAAGCTCGCGCAAGACGCCGCCGAAGCCGCTGGCGCGCCGACCCCCCTGGGCGGCGCGGCCGAGGCGCTTTACGGCGAACTCGTGCGCGGCGGCCATGGCGGGCGCGACTTCTCGATCATTCTGCAAATGCTGCGCGGAACGCTGCCGCTAAACCGCGAATAGCGCGTTGACCGCCGCGAGCAGGGCGCTCGGCGGCACAGGCTTTACCAGCACCGCATCGGCGCCAGCGGCGCGCGCCGCATCGGCGTGCGCGCCGCTGGCGTCGCCGCTGAGCATGATGATCTTTGGCGCGCCGAACGCGCTCTCGCCACGCACGGCTTTAAGAAACGCAAGACCGTCCATGCCTGGCATGTTCTTGTCCGCCAGGATGAGCGTCGCCGGTTGAGCGCGGAGCGACGTCAGCGCGTCGGCTGCGTTGGCGGCAGAGCGTAGCCGCGTCACCCCCGCTCGCGCGAAGAGCCGCGTCAGCAGTGCGCGCATTGCTTCGTGATCGTCCACGATCATCACGTCGAGATCGGCAAGCGCCATCGCCGCCGAGCTTTAAGCTGCGTCGCCACAAAACAAAACGGCCGGAGCTTTCGCTCCGGCCGTCAGGCTCGGTTCTGGTGAACCGATTAGTATTGCAGGCGGAGCGACACGCCGTAGGTGCGCGGCTCGTTCGGGAACACGACGCGCGAGTTCTGCAGCGGCGGAGCGAAGCCGCCGACGAAGTAGAACTCGTCCGTCAGGTTCTGGCCGAACAGTTCGAGCGACCAACGCTCGTTCTCCGGACCGATGCCGATGCGGCCGTTGAACACGGCGAACGATTCTTGGTCCGTCACCGCTTGGCGGTTCAGCGTTTGCGTGCGGTATTCGCTGTTCCAGCGGCCATCGAGATAGAACAGCGCACCGAGGTTGGCGCTGAGCGGCACGCGGTAGGCGATAGCGCCCGTCACGACCCATTCCGGAGCGAACGAGAGCGGATCGCCGGCGGTGATCGTGTTCGGGACCGGGTCGAGCGTGTTGAACACGACCGTGCTGTCATAATAGGCGTCGGTGTAGGTGACGCCGGCGTTGAGGTTCAGACCTTCCATCGGATTGGAGGTCATTTCCAGTTCGACACCTTGGCTGATCACTTCAGGCACGTTGCGCGTGATGAAGTTGAAGCCGTTGAAGTTGTTCGACTGGTAGTCGTGGATCTGCTGGTAGAAGCCCGTGACGTTGAACGTCGTGGTGCCGCCGAACAGCGTCGTCTTGATGCCGGCTTCGTAGGAGTCCGTGAACTCCGGTTCGAACGCCAGCTGGCCGACGTTGAGCGCGGTGGAGCTCACAGTCGACGGACGGATCGAGAAGCCCGAACGGTCGATGTTGTAGCCGCCGGCTTTGTAGCCGCGCGAGTAGCCGCCGTAGACCATCACATCGTCGTTCAGGTGGTAGGCGAGAGACGCCGTGCCGCTGAACTCTTCTTCATCGCGGCTGCCAGCCCAGTTGCCGTTGGCGATTGGGTTGACGGCGGGGTTGCAAGCCAGCGCCATCGCGGTCGCGCCAGATGACGTGCCTTCGATGAAGCGCACGATGCCGAGCGGGAAGCCAGGCGCCGCGGCGTTGTTGCCGAGCAGACCGATTGTGGCCAGTTCCATTTGCTGGAGCGAGGCGCACGCCGGGTTGACGGCATTGAGGTTGGCCGAGAGGTCCTTGCTTTCGTCGCTGTAGCGCAGGCCCAGCGTGAGCACGAGGTTGTCGGAGAGGCTGATCTCGTTGTGCGTGAACACCGAGAGGCTCTGCGTTTCGACATTCCAGGTGTCGGCTTGTTGGCCGGAGCCTGACGGCGCCACCACCAACGACCCGCCGTTGACGCCCGCGATCGCGGTGTTCGCCGCGAGCAGTTGCGGACCGGTCATGGTGCCGACGAACGGACCAAGCGGATTGTTCAGCACGCCTTGGAAAATCGACGGCACGCCGCCGCCGCAGAAGTTGAACAATTCAACGGTCGATGGCGACGCAGCGCAAAGGCTGGACACGGCAGCGTTCGCGAAGAGCGAAGCTTGTGCGCCTTGGCGGATCGTGTCGGTCTGGTCGATCGACTCATCGGCATAGAACACGCCAACGAGCCAGTTCAGACGGCCCACTTCGCCTTGCAGACGGATTTCTTGGGTGAAGTTCTCGATGCCGACTTCGAGGCCGTCGCGATAAGCGATATCGGCGCGGGTGAAGTCGATGTCTTGGTCGCGCACGGCCTTCCAGTCGCGCACGGCGGTGATCGAGGTCAGGTTCACGCCGCCGAGGTCCCAATCGAGTTGGCCGGAGAAGCCGATTTCTTCCGTCGTCTCGCCGTAGCCGCGGCCCGACGTCACGCTCATGGTGCGCGCTTCCGGATTGATCGAAGGCACGCCGCCGTTCGCGCTTGGCGTTGCGCCGAGGCCGCCGGTGAGGGCCGAGATGATCGCCGTGGTCGTGCCGTAGCTCACGTACACAGCACCGCAGCAAACCGAATCGCTTTCAGCGGCGTCGAGGATGAGGCGGAGCGAAGCGTCCGGGGTGATGTCCCACAGCGCTTGACCGCGGGCCGACCAGCGGCTCGAGCTGTTGACGTCCGGGCCGCCAGTGGTGTCGGTGATGTAGCCGCCGCGATCGCGAAGCACGCCGTCAAAGCGGAGCGCGAACGAGTCGCTAACCGGCATGTTCACGCCAGCTTCGAGGCTCGCTTCTTCAAGATCGTCGAGACCGTAGCCGGCTTCGATATACGCGCCCGGCTCAAAGCTTGGGCCAGCCGACACGACGCTGATGGCGCCAGCCGAGGTGTTGCGGCCGAACAGCGTGCCTTGCGGGCCGCGCAGAACTTCGACGCGCTCAAGTTCCGGAAGGTCGGCCAGCGCCGCACCGGCGCGAGCACGATAAACGCCGTCGATGAAGATACCGACGGCGCCTTCGAAGCCTGGGTTGTCCGAACCGGTGCCGATGCCGCGAATACGGGCGATCGTGCCGGAGGAGTTGGATTGGCCGGTGCCCATCTGCAGCGACGGCGCGACTTGCGTCACGTCGCGGAGGTCTTCCACGCCAGAGTTTTCGAGTTGTTCGCCGCTTACGGCCGTAACGGCCAGCGGAACGTCTTGGATCGCCGCGGCGCGACCCGTCGCGGTCACGACGATTTCGTCCGTAACTTCATCTGCATCTTGAGCCAGAGCGGGCGACGCGAGCGCGCCCATTGCCGCGAGCGAAGCGCCCGAAAGCAGAATCCGACCCCAATTTGACTTCTTGCTCATCGCCGTCCTCCCAGTGCCCGGAAGCGCCTTCTTTGTGGGCGTCCGCGGCAGACCAATGGCGTAGTCGGGCTGACGAGCGGGTACTCCCCCCGCGCCCTACCTGTCCGTGCGCGCTATAGCAGGTGCTAACCCCATGGGTGTCAACGGGTCGCAACGGTATAACTTGACGCCCGCGTCATGGCGCTCTGACCCTGAGGCGGCGCGGTCACACTCACCTGACGTGAGCGTGCGGTGCGACTAGTCCGTTTGGCCTATTCAGCGGTGCGGCGCCCAATTTTTCTGCAACTACAAGAACATATTGCCGTAACGTAATGCGCCCATAGCGTGTCGACTGCGCTTATTCCGGCGTCGCTTCGCGCTTATAAGCGCCCAATGCCCACAGCACTCGTCCTGTTCTCCTCCGGCCAAGATTCGGCAACCTGCTTGGCGTGGGCGCTGAACGCCTTCGAGCGAGTCGAGACGATCGGATTCGCGTATGGCCAGCGCCACGCGGTCGAGATGAAGCAGCGACCGCTGCTGCGCGACGCCATAGCGGCGTTGCGCCCCGACTGGGCCGGACGGCTTGGTGGCGACACGGTGGTCGACCTCTCCGGTTATGGCGCGCTGGCCGAGAGTGCGCTCACCGCCGACCGCGCCATCGAGATGCTGGAGAGCGGTTTGCCCAGCACATTCGTGCCGGGGCGAAATCTGGTGTTCCTCTCAGTCGCGGCGGCGCACGCCTATCGCAGAAGCGCTTCAGCGCTTGTCGGCGGCATGTGTGAGACGGACTACTCGGGCTATCCCGATTGCCGTCGCGAGACCATCGACGCGATGGAATCGGCGTTGTCGCTGGGGTTGGCCGCGCCGCTCACAATCGTGACCCCGCTCATGCGTTTGACCAAGGCGCAGACATGGGCTCTCGCGCACACGCTTGGCGGCGATGGCCTGGTGCGGATCATCCTGGAGCACAGCCACACCTGCTACGAGGGTGACCGCTCGAAGCGCCACGATTGGGGCTACGGATGTGGCGCCTGCCCGGCATGCGAACTTCGCGCCAAGGGTTGGCGCGAATGGTCCGCGACCGGCGCTGTTTGAGAAACGAGAAACGCCAGGGCGGGCGAGCGAACGGGGAAAGGGGCCCTATGACCCGCCCTAGCGTATGCCGACTTTATCGCGGGGCAGCGATGTAGGCGTCGGCGACTTTCACGGCGAATTGGCGAATGGCGCGGCGCGCTTCGGTCCAGGTCATGGCCGGGCCGACGATGTCGGACAGCGAGTGATTGTAGCGGCTGTGAGTGACTTCCGTCGTCGCGCCGTTGGCGCCGCGAATAGTGGCGCGGAGTTCGGCGCCGCCAATCGAAATGCTGCTCATATCGAGCGATGGCCGATCGAACATTTGCTGCATGGTCGGCCGGTTCGGCTCGGCGTCGACGATCGTCACCTCGATGTTTGCGGCATCGGCGGAAACGCCGCGGCGCGAGAGTTCGCGCGCAATCGCGTCGCTCACCGCGGCGCGCAGGACTTCGCCTTCGCGCACGCCGTAATCTTCTTCAAGCGAGGTCTGAAATTCAGGAGAGAATGAAACTGGCGTCGATTGCGCCCAGGCCGGTGCGGCGAACGCAAGCGCGGCAGCGCCGGCAAGAAGATAGCGAATACGCATTGGCGGCTCCCACAGCGTCACGAGCCGCACTATGCCAGCGCCGCGCTGTTTGACTACTCACGTTCACGTCACAACGCGATCTCAACGATCGTCGTCATCGTCCTTATCGTCGTCATCGCCCGGCGTGGCCGCATCGATCACGGCGCCGGTGGCGTCGACGGTTGCGCCAACCACTGCGCCGGTGGCGCCGACCGCGGCGCCGATCACCGCACCGGTAGCGCCGACAGCAGCGCCCACCAAGCACGAAGCCAGCAAGGGCGCCGCCAGCAGCACTGCCAAAAGAGATCGGATCATATGGGGCTCCCACCCGCTAAAGCGCGGGGACCGTGCGCGTACGATCAATGCTTGGCAAGCGCGCCACGCAGCCTCACGCGCTCCAGCGCAGATCGTCGACATCGAGCGCGTTGCTGTGCTTGGTTTCGTTCTTGTCAGACTCGCGCCGCAGCGGACCCGCATAGTGAGGGTCCTGGCCGAAGCGGCGGTCGGGACCGAAGAAGCCTTCGGTGCGCACGAACATACGCGTATCCGTCAGCACATTCGAAATACGGTCGAACAACAGCCGCGCACTGATTGGTTTGCGCACAAATCCGCTGACGCCGGCGTCACGCGCAGCCGTCACCCGAGACGCCTCGGTGTGCGCCGTCAGCATCAGGATCGGAATGTACGGGTTGGGACTGTCCTGGTTGCGGCGGACCATGTGCGTGAACGCAAGACCGTCAACCGGCGCCATCTTCCAATCGACGATGATGAGATCGACGGGCCGCGCGCGCATGATCTCAAACGCTTCGGCGCCAGTCGCGGCTTCCGTGATCTTCGAAATGCCACCCGCGCGCAGCAGACAGCGCACGAGAAAGCGCATCTGCTTGTTGTCATCGACAACCAGCACGTGAATGTCATTGAGGGTCGTCACTGACCGCCCCGCTTTGAACCGCCCTAGGCTTAAGAGCGCGGAAAAGTGCAAACGGTTCGTTAATTTCCAAGGTCTCGGCAAACTAAAGCCGCCGCCGATCAGTAAATCGGCGGCGGCAATCAAGATTTCAAAAGCGGACTGACGAAGTTGAAGCGGAGTTCAACTTTTACGGCGCGTCCACAAGCACGATCTCCGCGTCTTCGCCGGCTTCAATGCGTAGCTCAGCTTCGTCACGTATTGCCGCGCCGTCGCGCGATCCAAGCTCAACGCCGTTCACGCGCGCTTTGCCCTTGGCCACAGCAAGATACGCGAAGCGTCCTTCGCCTAGCTTGTAGGCGACGCTTTGCCCGCTCTTCAGCGTCGCGGCGAGGAGCCGTGCGTCTTGGCGAATGGGAAGAGCGCCGGCCTGTTGATCTTCCGAAAACCCAGAAGCCAGCGTCACCAGTGAACCGGCGCGCTCCTCCTTTGGAAACTTGGCCGCGCCCCAATACGGTTTGCCGCCGCGCTCTTTTGGCAAAATCCAAATCTGATAGAGCGTCGTCGACTCGTCTTCGAGGTTGTACTCGGCGTGTGTGACGCCAGAGCCCGCGCTCATCACTTGCACGTCGCCGGCTTCGGTGCGGCCCTTATTGCCCATCGAGTCCTGGTGCGTGATCGCGCCGCTGCGGACATAGGTGATGATCTCCATGTCCGAGTGCGGGTGGGGCGGAAAGCCGGTCTTGGCTTTGATCGTGTCGTCATTCCAGACACGTAGCGCGCCCCAATGGACGCGGTCCGGATCGTGGTAGCCGGAAAAGCTGAAATGATACCGGGCCGCGAGCCAATCGGCGTCGTGGCGGCCCAGGCCGTCAAACGGACGTTTCTCGATCATGGAAAACCTCTTCGCGGCTTAAGGTGGGCCGTCGCATTTTTTCCTCAAGGCACAAGCGTGACACCTTGAGCCGCTTGACGAAAGCGCC
>JADLHI010000427.1 GCA_020848895.1 Hyphomonadaceae bacterium | reverse complement strand
GCGCGCGCTTCTTCAGTTCGCTGCCTTTGCGGAATTCCTCGGTCATCACCTTGGTGAAGCCTTCGGCAAGGCCGCCAAGCACGACGCGGTCTTGCGGGCGCTTGGGGCCGGCGAGCGAGGGGCGCACATCGGCGAGCGAGAGTTCGAGCGTATCGGTGAATTCCGGCTCTTGGTCGGTGAGCCAGAGGCCTTGCTGTTTGCAATAGGCTTCGACCAGCGCCACGCGCGCCGGATCGCGGCCGGTGGCCTTCAGGTAATCGATCGTCTTGCCATCAACTGGGAAGAAGCCGCAGGTCGCGCCGTATTCGGGGGCCATGTTGGCGATGGTGGCGCGGTCTTCGACGCTCATGGTCGCAAGGCCCGGGCCGTAGAATTCGACGAACTTGCCGACAACGCCTTTCTTGCGCAGCATTTGCGTGACGGTGAGCACAAGGTCGGTCGCGGTCGCGCCTTCTTGCAGCTTGCCGGTGAGGCGGAAGCCGATGACTTCCGGGATCAACATCGAAATCGATTGGCCGAGCATCGCCGCTTCCGCTTCGATGCCGCCGACGCCCCAGCCCAACACGCCGATGCCGTTGATCATGGTGGTGTGCGAGTCGGTGCCGACCACGGTGTCGGGGTAGGCGTAGGTTTCGCCGTCGACGTCGCGGACCCAAACCGATTGGCCGAGATATTCGAGGTTCACCTGGTGGCAGATGCCGGTGCCTGGCGGCACGACGCGGAAATCCTGGAAGGCTTGCTGGCCCCAGCGCAGGAATTGGTAGCGCTCGACGTTGCGTTCGTATTCGAGATCCACGTTTTCCTTGAACGCATTGGCGCTGGCGAAGTGATCGACCATTACCGAGTGGTCGATGACGAGATCGACGGGCACCAGCGGATTGATTTTCTCAGGATTGGCGCCGAGCTTGGCCGCCGCGTCGCGCATGGCGGCAAGATCGACGACCGCCGGCACGCCGGTGAAATCCTGCATCAGCACGCGCGCGGGGCTGAACGCGATTTCGACTTCGTTCTTGCCCTTGTTCACCAGCCACGAGGTCATGGCGAGAATGTCCGCCTTCTTCACGGCGACGCCGTCTTCGGTGCGCAGGAGATTTTCGAGCAGCACTTTCAGGGAGATCGGCAGGCGCGAGATGTCGCCGAGGCCGTTGGCGCTCGCGGCTTTGAGATCGAAATATGTGAAGGTCTTGCCGCCCGCGCTGATCGTGGTGCGGGCGTTAAATGAGTTCAGAGATGGCATGTTTGTGCATCCGGCTTGAGTAGCTTCAGAGATGCAAACGCGTTGGGGAGCGCCCCAAATCCGGAATCAAACCGGGCGCGCGGCAAAGGTTATGTAGCGCCGATTTGCGAAGGCGCAATTAATGAGTGTGCGTGTCTACGGCGATGATTGCGAATGGCTCGCAACTGGTCGACGTCGCGCTTCGACAGCCCGAATAAAATCCGGGGCTGTCGAAGGCGGAAGGTTACGTCTCGGCGGGCGGCGTCGGCGCCGCGGCGCGGCGGTTGAAGAAACGGCCGCCGCGACTCTTGCGCCAGCGGAGCAGGAGCCAGATCACCGGGATCAGTACGACCGCGAACGGGATCAGCCCGGCGACGATCACGATGATCGCCGCGAAGCCGCCGACGATGATGCTGAGGAAGTTCGCAAACGCTTGGCGCAACGGCTCGAACGTATCGCTGCCGACCGAGCGTGGCGCCGAACGATAGGTCAGCGTCAGCTCCGACATCGAAACCCGCGTACGCATGACCGCGAGCTGCGACTGCACTGAATCGATCTCGCCCTGCACGCGCGCCAGTTCACGCTCGACCTCGAGCAGATCGGCGAGACGGCCGCGGCTGGTGCGGAGCAATTCCTGCAACCGATCGCGTAGGGTCGTCTGCGCGCGCAGGCGCGCTTCGGTGTCGACGATCTGACGCGTGAGATCTTCGGAGGTTGTGTTCTCGGAGACGATGCGCCCGCCGGCCTCGTCCGCTTCTTGGGCGACGCCGGATTTGAACGTTGCGAGCCAGCGCGGCTCGGCGCGCAGCGAGACGTAGCCTTCCATGTAGCTTTCAGGATCACCGGTGCGGTTCGAGGTGATGAGCTGGCACAAGCGTGGTCCCGCCGCCTGACAGGCTTGAACGTGACGATCCATGACGCCCGTCAGCCGCTCACTCGGAATCTCGAGGCCCAGCGCATAGGTGTAAGCGAGATAGAGAACAGGCGTCGGCCCTGCCGGCTGGCTGGGGCCGGGCGCCGTTGTCGTTTCGGTGCTGGCGTTAGCATCCGCCGGCGCCGGCTGGGCGGCGGGCGCGGCCGCTTCCTCGGCCTGCATGCGCCCGTTCTCCGCGCGCTCCATATCGGCCATGCCGCCATACGCCGGCTCGCCGCCGGCCGGCGCTTCGGTCGCCGCCTGGTTGGCTTGCCCACATGCGGCCAAAGCCGCCGCCAAGACCAATCCCGCCCAAAAACGACGCATAGCCGCACCTCCCTGCGCTCCACCAAGCGCGGCTTGGCGGATGGCGCAACCCTTTCTAGAACCGGGGCCGCATTATGAACGCCCGCGGACCTTTCCAAGACAAACAGTCGATCCGCGTCGAAGCGCTCTCGCTTTCGCGTGGACAGCGCATTCTGTTCGAGAATTTGAGCTTTGCCGCCGCTTCCGGCGACTATGTGGAAGTGCTGGGCTCAAACGGCTCGGGCAAGACGAGCCTGCTGCGCGCCATGGCTGGCTTGTTGCGTCCAAGCGGCGGCGAGATTGCCATCGAGGGCGCCGACGAGCCGTCGCTCGCTCTTCATTATGTCGCTCACGCCAACGGCCTGAAACGCGAAACCAGCGTGCGTGAGCATCTGCACTATTGGGCAGGGTTGTTCGGCGGCTCGCCAAGCGAGGATTTCGTGGCTCAGATGCTCGATCTCGCGCGGGTGATGGCGCTGCCGGTGCGGGTGTTGAGCCAGGGACAAGCGCGACGGCTGGCCTTGGCGCGTCTTGTTGTGGCGCCGCGGCCGATATGGCTGCTCGATGAGCCTGGTGCGGCGCTCGACGATGCGGGCAAGGCCGTCCTCAACGAACTCATCGCCGCGCACCGCGCCAACGGCGGCATTGTCGTCGCCGCCGTGCACGAGCCGCTCGGGCCATCGCCCTCGCAGACCATTCGCGTGTCACGATGAACGCGCTTGTCGCAACCTTTCGCCGCGAACTGGCGATGCTCTGGGCCGGCGGCGGCGCGCTGACGCCGCTCGGCTATTTCTTCGGCGCGACGATGCTGGTCCCGCTGGCGATGGGGCCAGATCGAGCGTTGCTGGAAACCGCGGGTCCGCCGCTGGTTTGGATCGCCGCCGCGCTCTCGGTGCTGGCGATGCTGGAGCGCTTGTTTCAGGCCGATCTTGAAGATGGTTCGCTCGATCAGATGCTGCTCTCGCCGGCGCCGCTGGAGGGACTTGTCTTAGCTAAAGGCGCCGCGCTTTGGGTGGCGATTGGCCTGCCGCTGGCGCTCGCCGGCGCGCCCGTGGCGATCGCGCTGCAGGCGCCGGTTGAACGCATCCCGCTCATCGTTGCGAGCTTGGCGCTGGGGACGGCGGCGTTCGTGAGCGTGGGTCTCATCGGCGCTGCGCTCACCGCAAGCGTGAAACGCGGCGGGGTGCTCTTGGCGCTCATCGTGCTGCCGCTGTTTGCGCCGCCGATCATTTTCGGCGCCTCGGTCGCTTCCGGTGAGGACGTGAGCGCCGCGTTCGCCATTCTCGGCGGCTGTGCTCTGGGCGGACTGGCGCTCGGGCCGATTGCAGCCGCTGCAGCCTTGAGGTTGCAGGCCGAATGACCGCATTGCCTTTAGCCTCGAACCGCGTTTGGTAGCGCCCGCGATGTTTGCCTTTCTCGCCAATCCCGCGCGCTTCATGGCGTTCTCGGCATGGGCCGCGCCGATCCTGTTTGCCGGCGCGCTGATCCTGTTCGCGGTGGGCGTTCCCTGGGCGCTCTTCTATTCGCCGCCGGACTACCAGATGGGCGACACCGTACGGATCATGTACGTGCACGTGCCCGCCGCGTGGTGGTCGATGGGCGCTTACGCGTTCATGGCGGGCGCAAGTTTCGTCGGCCTGGTGTGGCGCCACGTGCTCGCGGATGTCGCCGCGCGCGCGGCCGCGCCGGTGGGCGCTGTGTTCGCCGCCGTGTGCCTCATCACCGGCTCGCTGTGGGGCGCGCCGACATGGGGCACCTGGTGGGAGTGGGACGGACGCATGACCTCCATGCTCGTGCTGTTCATCACCTATCTCGGCTACATCGCGCTTTGGTCTTCGATCGAAGACGAAGAGCGCGCCGCGCGGCTCGCGGCCATTCTGTGTCTCGTCGGCGCGATCAATCTGCCGATCGTCAAATTCTCCGTCGACTGGTGGAGCACGTTGCATCAGCCGGCGAGCATCATGCGCAGCGGCGGCGCGGCGATTAACGGCGAGATGCTGGGGCCGCTGCTGACGTTGGGCGGGGCTTATCTGCTGCTCTTCGGGGCGCTGACGCTGATGAACATGCGCGCCGCGATTTTCCGCCGCCGTGTCGAGAGCGCCGAGCTTCGGAAGGCGCACGCATGATCGAGGGCGGTTGGGCATTCGTTTGGCCGGCGTACGCTGTCGCGCTTGGCGGGCTTGGCGTGCTCGCCATTGTGGTGCTGACGCGCCTGCGCGCGTGGGCGCGCCGTGCGCGCGACTTGGACAAGCGCCCGTGAGGCTGATCGCGTTCGTTCCGCTCGTGGCGCTGTTGGCGCTGGTGGGCGTCAGCGTCTTTCTGCTGACCCGTGAGGGCGAGCGCGAACGTTTCACCGAGGGCATGGTTGGACAACCGGCGCCGGCTTACGCGCTGGCGCGGCTGGATGGCGGCGAGCCGCTCACGGGCGATGCACGGCGCGGCCGCGCCTACGTCGTCAATCTCTTCGCATCGTGGTGCACGCCGTGCCGCGCCGAGCATCCGCAGCTGATGGCGCTGCGCCGCCAAGGCGTCGACATTGTCGGTATTGCCTACAAGGATCGGCCAGGCGCGGCGGCTGCTTTCTTGAACGAGCTCGGCGATCCGTTCACCGACGTCGCGCTTGATCCGGAGGGACGCTTTGGCCTCGAACTTGGGATCACCGGCGTGCCGGAGACCTTCGTGATCGGACCCGACGGCGTCATCCGCGCGGCCTATCGCGGGCCGCTCACCGAAGAGGTGGTGCGCGACACCATCTTGCCGGCGCTGAATTAGCCGCGCTGCTTGCGCGAAGCGGCGCGGGCTTTGTTCTTCTTGTCGGCGGCTCGTTCACGCGCCTTGCGCTTTGCCAGCTTCTTCTGCTCGCGCTCGGCTTTCGCCGCTGCCTGGTCCGCGAGGTTCGCAAGCTTTGTCAGCGTGTTGAGGAAGCCGCGGCCCTTGGTTTTCGGCAGCAGATCGAGGATTGCGGCATCGGCCGCGCGGGCGTGCTGGGTCGTCGCCGAGAGCATCGTGCCGCCGGCCTGGCCAAGCAGCACCGAATAAGCGCGCCCGTCCGACGCTGAAGGCGTGCGCACGATCCATCCGCGCGTTTCCATCTTTCCCATGGTGTCGCCCAGCGTTGAGCGATCGACGCCGGCGATGCGGCCGAGATCGGTTTGGCTGAGACCAGGATGTTCGGCGATCGCAGCGAGAATGATGAATTGGCGCAGCGTGATCGTGTCGCCGACCAATTGTGTGAAGCGTTCGGACGCAAGCTGCTCGGCGCGATGCAGCAGATGGCTGGGCGAGCCCGCCAACTTGAACTGGTCGGACTCGCCAGAATCCGGTGTCGACCGCGCCATGTTGTGCCGCCTCAAACGCGGGCGGAGATTAACGGCGCGATCAGCGCGATCAATCATGCGTTCGAGCATTGTTCGCCAGAGAGGCGAAATTCAGACGAAAAGCGGCGCAATCAGGCGCCCGGCGCCCGCTCCGGCTCTGCTTCGTGCTGTGTCTCGATGTTGTGCTTCAGAATGAAGGGCGTGTTCGCCAGCGCGAAGAGGAGCGTTGGAATGTAGAGCACCGGGAAGTGGTAATTCACCCAGTCTTCGGTCGAGAGTGTGCGGCGTATGTATTCAGCCGCAAACGTCATGACGAAGAAAAAACCGGCCCAACGCAACGCCAGGATGGTCCAGATGCGCTCGGCGAAGGTGAACACGTGGCCGAACACGAGCTTCATGACGTTCTGTTTGATCAGCACCGAAATCAGAATGGCGCCGCAATAGAAGATATTGGCGAACGTCGGCCGCAGCTTGATGAACTCGTCATTGTGCAACGCCAGCGTGAGGCCGCCAAAGCCAACCACCAACACGCCGACGACAATCAGCGCCGGCGGCACGCGACCGGATTTCCACCGGCAATACGCAATCGCAAGCAGCGTCGTGACAATGAAGATCGCGGTGGCGATGAAGATCGAGTTTTCCTTGGTCTCGGGGAACCGGTTGAGGATGTTGCTTGAGACAATGAACAGGCCCACCGGCCCGAAATCGATCAGCAATTGGTGCGGGCCGCTCGGGCTGGTGCGGGCAGGGGTCTCGACGCTCATCACAAGCGGATTGCCTTGGGGCGCGATCCCTGTCCAGATGGCTCAACATGCGGAGGGGACGATGCGGCTTTTTGGCTTGATGGCGCTTGGTTTGTTGGCGGCTTGCGCGAGCGCCGAGGCGCCGGCGCAAGAGGCGCCGGTGCGCTCGCTGGGGGAGATTTTGGAACAATCGCCGGCGAGCGATTGGCGCGCCGTCGAGCAAAACAACCTGCTCTACATGCAACTGCCCGGCGGCCGCGTGATCATCGAACTCGCGGCTGATTACACGCCGCTGCACACCGCCAACATCCAAGCCCTGGCGCGCGCGCATTATTGGGACGGCGCCGCCATCGTCCGCAGTCAGGAAAACTATGTCGTGCAGTGGGGCCGCGATGAGGCCGATCCGCGTCCAATGGCTTCGGCCACCGCGACACTTGCGCCGGAATTCGATCGTGCGCGCCGCGGCGTGCAGATCACGCGGCTGCCCGATCCGGATTCATATGCACGCGAAGTCGGCTTCGCGAACGGCTTCCCGGTCGCCAGCGATGGGCGCCAGACATGGATGGCGCATTGCTACGGCATGGTCGGCGCCGGACGTGGCGACACCGCCGATAGCGGCAGCGGTGCGGAACTCTACGTGGTGATCGGCCATGCGCCCCGGCACTTGGATCGCAACATCGCAACCGTCGGCCGTGTGTTGCAGGGGATGGAACTGCTCTCGACGATGCCGCGCGGCACGGGCGCGCTGGGCTTCTATGAAACGGCGACTGAGCGCACGACGATTAGGTCGGTGCGTTTAGGATCGGAGCTACCGGCAAGCGAGCGCGTGAACCTCGAAGCTCTGCGCACCGATAGCGCGACCTTCCGTGATGTCATCGATAGCCGCCGCTTCCGGCGCGAGAGTTGGTTCTTGGAGCCGGTCGGCCACATCAATCTCTGCAACGTGCCGTTGCCGGTGCGGGTGCGAAGCTAAAGCATCGCGCTTCTGGTCGGACGGCGCTGCTGCTACCGATAAGCGCTGGCGCCTGTTCAATCCGACGCAGGCCGGCGAGGGCGCCGGCGGTCCATATTACGCTGGCGCTGGATTAGGCTTTGCGAACGAATTCGGATTTGAGGCTCATCGCGCCGAAGCCGTCGATTTTGCAATCGATGTCGTGGTCGCCGCCGACGAGGCGGATGTTCTTGACGCGGGTGCCGACTTTTAGCACTTGCGACGAGCCTTTGAGCTTTAGGTCTTTGATGATTGTCACCGTGTCGCCATCGGCGAGCAGATTGCCGTTGGCGTCGCGGATCACCAGCGTGTCGTCGCTGGCCTGCGCGGCGGCCGGCGTCCATTCGTGCGCGCACTCGGGGCAGATGAGAAGCGGGCCGTCCTCATAGGTCAGCGCCGATGCGCAGTTCGGGCAGGGCGGCAAAGAGTTTGTATCAGGCATTCAATCCCACCAGCGCGCGCGAGAAGCTCGTCGCGTCGAATTGCTGCAAGTCTTCGGCTTTCTCGCCGACACCGATGAAGTGGATC
>JADLHI010000426.1 GCA_020848895.1 Hyphomonadaceae bacterium | reverse complement strand
CCTCCAGAGCATCGGCGCGGGCTGCGACGACGGGACTTTCCTCGGAGCGTGTCAGTGCTTCCGAGAATGTAAGAGATTGTGCGAATGCAGTCGGCGCGAAGCCGACAACGGTCAACAACAGCCATGCTCGAAGCATGCTTCCACTCCAAATTGTCGCGGGAATGCGGGCGCGTGCGGCTTCAAGCGCGCAGGCGCGACGCCAATTCGACAATCAGATGGTTCGTGGTGGTCGGAAGAGGCCGTTGTCTGGCGCGGAGATCGGCACGCTATCCGTGCGCGGCGGGCTCAGCACAATCGACGTCGCGGTCACAAAGCGAACCGGCTGGGCCGTCGGCGCAAGCGCTGGAGCGGTCCGGCAGAGTTGCATGAACGGGCAATCCATCATGCTCTGCCGGTCACCGTTATCGCGGTCACCTTTGGTCGAACCTTGATCGGGACAGCAGTCGTGCGACGCGGCGACCGTGGGCGTCGCCACCGGACACGCGAACGCCGCGCTGACCGAAGCCAACCCGCTCGCCCCAAGCGCGAACGATACTAGCAGCGTTAACAGAACGTGACGCACAACACCACAATACTCCGCCTAGATCATCATTCCGTCAATTCTGCTCGCCATGTACAGATACGTTGCATGCCGATGGGGCGATACACCCGTCTAGGCGGGCTGGAGGCCCCACCCTGCCAGCACCTCTATGATGCGGCACGCAGGCCACTCGTGCTCCGCCGCACAACTTCACGATTCGCGTCAACTCGGAGCGCAAGACTAAGAAGCACTTCTCGCGAAACACAACGAGACTCACCGATCGTACGCTGCCCGTGTGGGCCGCTGGTACGGAAGACGGCCCGAATGAACCGAAGGCTCTGCGACATGATCGCCGTGGCCTCGTTCCCACGGTCTGATTATGTGTTGTTTACTATGGATCAGGCTATTCGTGGCTGTATACGAACCGCCGCCCTCATGGCATGCACCGGAAGGATTTGTTGACGATTTCCGCCGCCCCCGCGCTCAAGCGCTGGATCGCGTTACTTTGTATCGCGGTGATGATGCTAGTCGTGGTTGGTCACACGGATGTCGCTTCGGCTTCACATCCGTGTGATGCTGCATGCTGTGTAACGTCCGACCTCGATGATCAGACCGATCCGGATGACTCGGCGCCTGCTGGTGCTCATCATTGCTGCTGTACGCATCCAGTGAGCGACCACCCGCCGGCCCAAGCTGGGCCCGTTCGGTACGCTGAAGAAGTGCCGGCGCTGCTGTCGGACAGTCGTGTGCTCTCCGGTCTCTTAGACGGCCCTGAGCGGCCACCAAGAGCTTCCGCAAGCTAACGCGTGTGGAAAGCCGCACGCGTGAATTTCAACGCTGTGCGGATATCTCATGTCGATCTCATACCCGTTTGGTCGGGTTACGGCGCTCACGCTCCGTCGTACCCCAGCCTCCATATCAATCGGCCTTGCGCTGGCAGTCAGCGTCGCCGCGATCGTCTCGCCTGCACACGCCCAGCAGGGCGCTGCGCTGACGCTCGATGATGCGATCGCTGCGGCGATAGACAGTGATCCCGGGCTTCAGGCAGCGAACGCGGGTGTGGACGCTGCCGTTGGTGGTCTGCGTCAAGCACGCGTGCGACCGAACCCCTCGCTTGGCGTAGAAGTCGAGAACTTCAGCGGCGCTGGCGAACTGCGTGGCTTCGACGGCGCCGAGACCACATTCACGCTGTCACAAGAAGTTGAGCTAGGCGGGCGGCGGCGTGCTCGCATTCGTGTCGCAGACCTTGAGCTGCATGGCGCTGAACTAGACCGCGTCGTTCGGGGGCTCGACCTCATCCGCGATGTTCAGGTCGCATACTACGATGCGCTTGCCGCCCAGCAGCTTGTCGAAATCGAACGCGAGCGAGTGGCGACGGCGGAAGCGCTCAACGCGTCAGTGGCCCGGCGGGTGAATGCAGCCCGTGACCCGTTGATGGCTGGTGCTCGTGCCGAAGCCGCTCTTGCTGAAGCACGCATCGCGTTGGCCAGAGCGGAAGCCGATGCGCTGACGGCTCGCCAACAACTCGCAAGCCTCACTGGTCTGGCGGAAGGATTCACATTGGTCGCCGCCGACCTCGCCTTACCAGAAGCCGTGAGCCACGATCACGATTTGTCCGAACAGGTCCCGGATCTCGCCCGCGCTCTGGCGGAACGCGAACGAGCCGCAGCAGCCGTTCGTCTTGAGCGTTCATTGGGCTACGCGAGTCCCGACTTGACCATTGGTTATCGGCGCTTTGAAGATCAGGATGGTGAAGGCGCCCTGGTCGCAGGCTTCTCGATCCCACTCGGCGTGTTCAATCAAAACCGTGGCGCCGTGGATCGTGCACGGGCGGAAGCCCGTCGTGCAGAACTCGAACTTGAAGCTCGCCGCCGCGCGATAGCGCGTGAATTCGCGATGCTTCAACGCGCCATCGACACTGACGCCCATCTACTTCGCTCGACAGCAAGTCGCTGAGCGATTGGTTCAGGCGGGTGAAGGTCTGCCCGAAGGTGTCGAGCCGCAGATGGGTCCGATCTCGACCGGTCTGGGCGAAGTGCTGATGTGGACGGTCAGCTATGTGGACCGCAGCGTCGATGGAGCGATCGCGGCGCCCGGACAGCCCGGCTGGCAAGCTGACGGGTCGTACCTCACGCCAGACGGTGAACGCCTTACCGACGCCGTCGCCCAAGCTGCGTACCTCCGCACCGTTCAAGATTGGATCGTGCGCCCACAGATGCGTAGCGTGGACGGCGTCGCCGGCATCGACTCGATCGGCGGATACGAAAAACAATACGTCGTAGAGCCCGACCCAGGCGCTCTCGCCGCCTACGGAATATCATTCTCCGAACTCGCAGAAGCACTTGAACGAGCGAACCTGTCGGTCGGCGCCAACTTCATTCAGCGCGGCGGCGAAAGCTTCCTGGTTCGCGCCGATGCCCGCATCCGGACTGTGACCGAAATATCTGAGGCCGTTGTGGCTACCAGAGACGGTGTGCCGATCACTATTCGTGACGTTGCCAACGTTACGCTGGGCGGCGATCTCCGTACAGGAGCGGCGACTTCCAACGGTCACGAAGTCGTCGTCGGTACAGTCCTGATGAGGACAGGCGGCAACAGTCGAACCGTTGCCGCTGAAGCCGCAGAACGCCTGAACGAGATCGCTGGCTCGCTGCCGCCCGGCATCGTGGCGACGATCGTCTACGACCGGTCGAGCTTGGTGAACGCAACGATCGCCACGGTTCAACGCAACCTTGCCGAAGGCGCCTTGCTGGTCGCCGTCGTCCTTTTCCTGATGCTCGGCAATGTGAGAGCGGCGCTCATCGCTACCCTGGTCATTCCGCTATCCATGCTGATGACGGCGATCGGAATGAACTTCTTCGGCGTGTCCGGAAACCTGATGTCGCTTGGCGCCTTGGACTTCGGTTTGATCGTCGATGGTTCGGTTATCATCATCGAGAACAGCCTACGAAGGCTGTCCGAACGTCAGCATCACGAAGGCCGCTTACTGACGCTGTCCGAGCGGCTTCACGAGACGCTCGAAGCCGGACGCGAGATGATCAAACCGACGATCTTCGGCCAAATCATCATCTTCCTGGTATTCGCGCCGCTGCTCGCCTTCTCTGGCGTCGAGGGCAAGATGTTCTCGCCCATGGCCATCACGCTCATGCTGGCGCTGGGTGCGGCATTCATCCTTTCGCTGACCTTCGTGCCCGCGATGGTCGCGTTGCTGATCCGTGGCAAGGTGGCCGAGAAGGAAGTGAAGGCGATTGCCGTAGCTCATGAGCGCTACGCGCCGGCCCTGGACTTCTCGTTACGGCGACCGATCCCTGTCATCGGGGGAGGCGTCGCCGTATTCGCGCTGGCCGGCGCCTTGTTTTTCACAATGGGCCAAGAATTCATTCCAACACTGGACGAACGCGACATCGCCATTCAGGCAGTTCGCATCCCCTCGACTTCGCTGGAGCAATCCACGGAGATGCAGATGCGGATTGAACAGGTCATCTCCGAGTTTCCCGAGGTAGCGTTCGTTTTCTCCAAAACGGGCACGGCGGAGGTCGCCTCTGACCCCATGCCAGTGAACATCTCGGACTCGTTCGTGATCCTGCACCCACGCAATGAGTGGCCGAACCGCAATGAGACGAAGGAAGCGCTGATCGCCCGCATCGAGGCCCGGTTGAATCAGCTTATCGGTAACGGGTACGAGTTCACCCAACCGATCGAGATGCGATTCAACGAACTGATCGCTGGGGTTCGTGGTGACGTGGCGATCAAGCTTTACGGGGACGATCTTACGCAGATGAGCGCGTCGGCTGGTGAGATTGCCGGTGTGCTGTCAGCGATCGACGGCGCCGCCGATATTCGGGTGGAGCAGACCGGCGGCTTCCCCACTCTCGACATCGCATTCGACCGCGACGCGATAGCCCGCTACGGCCTCTCGCTCCAGGACGTGACCGACACGGTCGCCACGGCCATGGGCGGACGCGAAGCCGGGCTTGTGTTCGAAGGCGATCGCCGCTTCGACGTTGTGATCCGTTTACCCGATGCCGTGCGAGATGATCTCGACGCCGTCGGCGCCTTGCCGATCATGCTACCCGAAACCGGCGACGGGCCGAGAGCATCTATTCCACTTCGTGAAGTGGCGACCTTTGGTTTTTCCGAAGGCTTGAACCAAGTCAGTCGTGAGAACGGCAGTCGTCGTGTTGTGGTTCAAGCCAATGTGCGCGGTCGAGACCTGGGTTCGTTCGTGGCCGAAGCCCAACGGCGCGTCAGCGATGAAGTCGAACTTCCAACCGGCTCCTGGCTGGAATGGGGAGGCCAATTCGAGAACTTGCGGTCAGCTTCGCAGCGTATGTCGCTCATCGTGCCGGCTTGCTTCGTGTTGATCTTCGGCGTCCTGTTCATGGCGTTGGGTTCGATCCGCGCCTCGACCGCCGTCTTCACCGCTGTGCCGTTGGCGTTGGCCGGCGGCGTGTTCACGCTTGTGGTCACCGGCATGCCGTTCTCGATCTCAGCAGCGGTCGGCTTCATCTGTCTAGCTGGCGTGGCCGTCCTCAATGGCCTCGTGGTGATGACCAGTATCAACGCACGTATCGACGCCGGACTGCCGCTGGAAGAATCCATACGTGGCGGCATGATGGAGAAGTTTCGCGCCGTGCTCATGACCGGGATCGTCCCGGCGATCGGGTTCGTGCCCATGGCGATCGCACACGGCACCGGCGCCGAGGTACAAAAGCCGTTGGCGACGGTTGTCATCGGCGGATTGATCACGGCCACGTTGTTGACGCTCTTCGTGCTGCCGGCGATCTGCCGACTTCTGTTGCGGGATCGGCGTCAGACCGCAGAGGACGAAGCTGGATATGTGAGCGAAGCGCCGGCTCAAGCGGAGTAGATCGCTATGGGCAGCGGCCAAGCGCGCACAACCATTGCCTCGGACCTCAATGATGCAGCCATCTGGCCTGAGGGATATGATAATTCCGTGCGTAATGACGATGGGAGAACTCGGGGTCCAGGAAAAACCCAAGACTGCCGCTTGCAGACAACCGGCTTCCGTTGTTCGACGCTTGCGTACATTCGCCATCCTAAGAGGAGGGCGACCGCAACGATCTGCCCTCTTCACCCAAGCAGCGTCAGACCCTGACCGAGGTCAGACGCAGGGAGTTCGCGATTACTGACACTGAGGACAACGCCATCGCGGCCGCCGCAATCATCGGCGACAAGAGATCACCGGTGATTGGATAGAGTACGCCAGCGGCGATCGGCACACCGGCCACGTTATATGCGAACGCGAAGAACAGGTTTTGCCTGATGTTATTCATCGTCGCTCGCGAGATCGCGCGGACGCGAACGATGCCGGTCAAATCACCATGCAGCAGCGTCACGCCGGCACTCTCGATGGCAACGTCGGTACCCGAGCCCATCGCGACGCCGACGTCCGCAGCGGCGAGCGCTGGCGCATCGTTCACGCCGTCTCCTGCCATCGCAACGACCCGGCCTTCGCTCTTCAAACGGGTAACGATGCGTGACTTGTCTTCGGGAAGCACCTCGGCCTCGACCACATCAATTCCGAGCTTGCGTCCGACCGCTTCTGCCGTTGTGCGATTGTCGCCGGTCAACATCACCAACCGCATGCCTTGAGCTTTCAGCGCGGCGAGAGCGGCCGGCGTTGTCGCCTTGATGCGATCCGCAATGCCAAAGAGAGCCACCGCAACGCCATCGACACTCAGGAAGATTGCCGTCGCCCCCTCGCGTCTCAACTCTTCCGCCTTCGCGTTTAGGATCGCAGTCTCCACGTTCAACTCGGCGAGGTACTTCTCTGCGCCAAGCGCCACTTCGCGGCCTTCCACAACTCCGATCACGCCCTTCCCTGTTGGCGAGTCAAAGTCAGAGGCTTCAGTTAGCGTCAAGCCGCGCTCCTTTCCGGCCGCCACGATGGCCAGCGCCAAAGGATGCTCGCTTTGGTTCTCCAAGCTCGCGGCGAGGCGCAACACATCTGCCTCGGTTTGATTGGATACCGTTTGAATGGCGATGACTGCGGGCTTGCCCTCGGTCAGCGTGCCGGTCTTGTCCAGAACAAGCGTGTCCACTTTCTCGAACCGTTCGAGCGCTTCGGCATTCTTGATCAGGACGCCCGCGCGCGCACCGCGCCCGACCCCGGCCATGATCGACATTGGTGTCGCCAGACCCAGGGCGCACGGGCAGGCAATAATCAGCACGGAAACTGCTGCAATGAGGCCGTAGGAGAATGCCGGCGACGGTCCGAACGCCCACCACGCGATAAGAGCCACCACGGCCAAGGCGATGACAGCAGGAACGAACCATCCAGAGACCTTGTCCGCGAGGCGCTGGATCGGCGCGCGCGACCGTTGGGCCTCCGCCACCATGTGAACGATACGCGACAGCATCGTGTCCGCGCCCACGCGATCAGCTTCAATCACCAACGCGCCCGTCTGATTGAGCGTGCCGCCGATCACGCGCGCGCCTGCTTCGCGGATGACGGGCATGGATTCACCGGTGACCATTGACTCATCAATCGTCGAACGTCCGTCTCGAACGATCGCATCTACTGGGATTTTCTCACCAGGGCGTACGCGGAGACGATCACCAACAACGATCTGATCAAGCGTGACTTCCTCTTCAGAGCCGCCATTGATGCGTCGCGCGGTCTTCGGCGCGAGGTCGAGCAAGGCACGAATTGCGCCGCCGGTTTGCTCACGCGCCCGCAGCTCCAACACCTGACCGAGCAAGACCAGCACAGTGATAACAGCGGCCGCCTCGAAATAGACAGCGACCAAGCCGTGATGATCGCGGAATGTCGGCGGGAAAAGCGCTGGAGCCAACAACGCCACAACGCTGTACGTCCAAGCCACGCCCGTTCCCAACGCGATCAGCGTGAACATGTTGAGGTTACGGGTCTTCAGCGATTGATAGCCGCGCTCGAAGAACGGAAAGCCCGCCCAAAGAACGACGGGCGTTGCCAATGCGAATTGAATCCAAGGATTCCAAGTCGCCGGCACAAACCGATCGATCCCGAGGAAGTGCCTACCCATTTCAAGCAGGAGCACAGGCGCCGCCAGCGCCGCTCCGATCCAGAATCGCCTCGTCATATCGATGAGTTCGGGATTTGGACCGCTATCGGCGGTCGGGGTCATCGGCTCCAGCGCCATGCCGCAGATCGGGCATGAACCGGGGCCGTCGCGTACGATCTCCGGGTGCATCGGGCACGTCCACTTGGCGCCTTTCGGAGCGTCAGCAGATGAAGTCGCGGCATGATGATCGTGCGAATGGGCTGCGTGATGCCCGCTGCCAGACTTATGCGCCGAGCAGCAAGAGCCAGCCGCGTTCGGCTTCGCGTACTTTTCCGGCTCAGCCGCGAATTTCGTTTTGCAGTGAGCACTGCAGAACAACACATCCTCGCCTTTGTGAGACAGGCGATGAGGCGTGTCCGCGGCAACGGTCATACCGCATACAGGATCACGAAGCGTTTGGCGGGCGGTCGTGGCGTGATGTTCGTCGTGCTCGTGCATGGCTTTGCTCTTCGTGGTTGAGTTCTTTGCTTGAAACTCAGCCTGCACCTTCCCACAATGGGAAGGTCAACACGGAAAAGTCAGACGCGTTTCTATGAACATAGGTCAAGCCTCGGAGAGGTCAGGCGTTTCGGCCAAGATGATCCGCTACTATGAGAGTGTCGGCCTGCTGCCTTCTGCGGCTCGGCGCGCAAACGGCTATCGCGACTATGGCGATCAAGAAGTCGCCGTTCTTCAATTCGTCCGACGCACGCGCGACCTTGGCTTCTCGCTCGAAGAGGTCTCATCCCTCCTCGCGCTGTGGAGCAACACGAGGCGGCCATCACGCGAGGTGAAGAAACTGGCCGAGAAGCACATTGCGGACTTGGAAGTTCGCATGGCGGAGATGCGCGAAGTCTCAAAGACATTGAAGAAGCTAGCTGGCGCTTGCCACGGCGACGATCGCCCTGACTGCCCGATCCTCGATGATCTCTCTCAGCCCCGCACCAAACGGCCAGCTGCAAAGCACGCCAAAGCCTAGTGCAGGGCGCTAATGCTGAGGTTGAGCACCGTGCGCGCGCATCTCCGCGCAATGCTGCATCATCTGTTCGCGGCTCATGCCGCCATGCTGCGCCGGATCATGCTCAGCGTGATCGTGGCCACCTTGCTCCTGATGCTGCTCCATCATCTGGCAGTGCCGCATCATTTCTTCATGGCTCATCGTCTGATAACCCATCCCATGGGCCGTTGCGCAACCGCTGAGAGCCGCCGCAGATAGAAGCGCCGCAATAATTCCAAACCGCATCGTGATCCTCCCGGCAGGCTTGCAGCGGAAGGCTGCAATCAGTGACAATACGCGGCCACCGAAAAAATCCCTCCAGGCGCGGCCGACGTTGAGGGAAATCAACGGAAGGCGCGTAACACGTCTGCGAGGCGTCGTCCCGAGGAGATCCAGAGAAGCCCATGTCCGATCTTGATAGGTTGCTGACCGCATGGTCAGCCCGCACAGCGCATGCCGATCTCAGTCAACTTGAGCCGCAAGTATGGGCGCGCCTCGGCGCGAGCGATCGCAGCTCAACCCGCCACGTTCTCGGCTTTCGCGTCGCCCTCGTCGCCTCTGTCATGGCCATCGGCGTAATCGCCGGCGGTGCGGCGAGCGCCACGGCCGAACCCGAAGTCTCGCCGTTTGCGATGCAATCAGCTTACGCGCCTTCCACATTGCTCGAAGGTGGTAAGTGAAACTCGCGTGGCGAGGACTGGCGATCACCGCGCTGGTCACGTTCGCCGCGGGCGTCGGCGGCGTCTGGGTCGGGATGGCCGGAATGCACGCATTTCATCATGGCCGCCCTGGCCTGCACGAAGTTGTGCACCAGCGGCTTGATCTCACCGAAGAACAAACAACGCGTATCGAGGCCATAGAGGCCGAATTCGCGACCCGTCGGCACGCCCTCGAGATTGAAATGCAAGCCGCCAACGCTGAACTGGCCGCCGCAATCCGAGAAGAGCACGGCTACGGCCCGCGCGTGACAGCAGCTATTGAACGCTTTCACCACGCTATGGGCGAGCTTCAATCGGAAACGATCCGTCACGTCTTTGCGATGCGCGACGTGCTGACGCCGGAACAGCAAGCCATTTTTGACACCACTGTCGTTGACGCCCTCACCACAGAGCAACAATGACCGACACGAACGAGCGCGACGACGCCGCGCTCGTGGCGGCCGTCCTGGCTGGCGATCAACGCGCCTTCACGCAACTCATGCGGAGAAACAAGGACAGCCTCTATCGCTTCGTGCGGGGTTACGTGGGCGATGCAAGCGAAGCCTATGATCTGGTGCAGGAGGCTTTCGTCGCCGCCTGGCACGCGCTCCCCCGCTATGACCGGCAGCGCTCTTTCGGAATCTGGCTGAAACGTATCGCCATCAACAAGTGTCGTGATTGGCGCCGCCGCCGCGCCGTGCGTGGTTTCTTTTACAAGGCCGAGGACATCAATCGTCCCGGCCTTGACATTGCTCAACCGATCGTCAGTGCGAACGAACGCGAAGATGAATTGGCTTCGCTCGACAATGCCATCGCGGCACTTCCCTCGAACCTCAAGGAACCGCTCCTCCTCTCACTCACGGAAGACATGTCTCATCGTGACATCGCCAAGGCGTTAGGAATTACCGCCAAGGCCGTTGAGGTCCGCATCTACCGCGCCAAACGAGCCCTTACAGGAGCGCTAGCAACCCGTTGAGGGGTTTGCGGCCATAATGCGTATTTCCACTGACCGCGATGGCTTGACCTTCCAGCGGTGGGAAGGTGCAGAACATCGTGGGCCGCGGACGACGGCCAAGGAGATCACTCGTGTCGGTTGAGCGCCGGACCTTACTGAAAGCAATCGCCGGCGGCGCCGGGCTCGCCAGCGTGCAGGGCCTGTTTCCCGCATGGGCGCAAACCGGATCGCATGGCATCGCGCCAACAATCACAACACTCAATGGGCCAGAGATCGCTCTCACCGTTGGCCACGCGCCGTTCAGTGTGGGCGGTCGCACTGGCCACGCCGTCACCGTCAACGGCACACTCCCCGCTCCGTTGCTCCGCCTTCGCGAAGGACAGCGCGCGCGGCTCTCTGTGACCAACACACTCGACGAAGACACTTCAATTCATTGGCACGGCATCTTGCTGCCATTCCAAATGGACGGCGTGCCGGGCATCAGCTTCCCGGGTATCCGCCCAGGTGAAACGTTCGTCTATGATTTCCCGGTTCGCCAGGCTGGCACCTATTGGTATCACAGCCACTCAGGGCTTCAGGAAGCGATGGGGCATTTCGGCCCAATGATCATCGATCCTGCGGGCGCCGATCCCGTCGCGTACGACCGAGAGCACGTGGTCGTACTTTCCGACTGGAGCTTCCTGCACCCTCACGAAATTCTGCGCCGTCTGAAGGCGAGCCCCGGCTACTTCAACCAACAGCGCACCACTGTTGCTGGCTTACTCTCGGGCGAAGACCGCATGAGCGCGTCAGAACGCCGGATGTGGGCGGGGATGCGCATGGACCCGCGTGACATCTCTGACGTCACCGGCTCGACCTACACTTACCTCGTCAACGGCCACGGACCTGAAGAAAATTGGACCGGCCTGTTCGAGCCCGGTGAGCGCGTCCGCCTCCGCATCATCAACGCTTCGGCGATGACCAACTTCAATGTGCGCATCCCGGGCTTGCCGATGATCGTCGTGCAAGCGGATGGTGAAAACGTCCGACCAGTCGAAGTCGATGAGTTTCAGATCGCGGTGGCGGAGACCTACGACGTCATCATCAATCCGCGCGAAGATCGCGCCTACACCATCGTTTCAGAAGCCGTGGATCGCTCCGGCATGGGCCGCGCCACGATTGCGCCGCGCCTTGGCATGAGCGCCGAAGTCCCGCCACTCCGCCAAGTCCCCAATCTCACCATGCGCGACATGGGCATGGACATGGGCGCGATGGACCACGGCTCGATGGACCATGGCGACATGAACATGCGCGATCCGTCGCTCGCGCCGCCGAACATGGCCGTCGGCGTTGGCGTGCAAAGTATTTCTCCAGCACCCGAGAACCGCTTGGCCGAGCGTCCGCTTGGGCTTGAGAACGAACCGCACCGCGTTCTGGTCTACACCGATCTCGTCGCGCTCAATCCCAACCGCGACACGCGCCCGCCATCACGCACGCTGGAGATCCACCTCACCGGCAACATGGAACGATACATGTGGGGCTTCGACGGCCGTCGCTTCAGTGAAATTGTCGAGCCGATACGTTTCGAGCGCGACGAGCGTGTCCGCGTCACGCTCGTAAACGACACAATGATGCAGCACCCGATCCACTTGCACGGACACTTCTTCGAACTGGTCAACGGCCACGGCGCCAATCAGCCCTTGAAGCACACTGTGAACGTCGCTCCTGGCGGGCGCTTGTCTTTCGATCTCACAGCAGACGCCCCCGGCGATTGGGCGGTTCACTGCCACATGATGATGCACATGCACTCCGGCATGTTCAACGTCGTGAGCATTCGGCCGTTGGATGGCATCGCATCATGAAGATGATTGCCGCCGTCGTCGCGCCGCTCGTCCTTGCTGCAGCCATGCCGGCCGCGGCGCAGGATCACGCGCAGCATGAAACCCAAACGCCCGCACCCGATCCGCACGCGGGACATACTACCGCGACGACTCCCCAAGCGCCGCCGCCAGCCACCGGCGAGGCGAACGCTGCCGACCTCTATTTTGACCCTGCCGCAATGGCCCGCGCGCGAGAGCAATTGGTCACCGAGAACGGCGGCATGCGAACCCACGCCGTCATCCTTGAGCAGCTAGAGGCCGGCTTCGACGATGAGAGCGAGACTTACGCCTGGCACGTCCAAGGCTGGTACGGGGGCGACGTCCACCGGTTCTGGTGGAAATCCGAGGGCGAAGGCGCCTTTGGCGAAGAAATCGAACACGCCGAACTACAGCTTCTCTATAGCCGCGCTGTAACACCGTACTTCGATCTGCAAGCGGGCGTTCGGCAGTCCTATCTCGATGGCGAAGATCGCACCGACTTAGTGCTCGGCGTGCAAGGGCTTGCACCCTACTGGTTTGAAGTCGGCGCGGCGGCGTTCGTCTCCACTGAGGGCGACGTGACTGCGCGCGCTGAGGCCGAATACGATCTTCGGCTCACTCAAAAGCTCATTCTGCAACCAAGCGCCGAACTCAATTTAGCTGCGCAAGACATCCCCGATCTCGATGTCGGCGCGGGCTTCACGGACGCGAACGTAGGCGTGCGCCTGCGTTATGAAATCAGTCGAAGCTTTGCGCCTTATGTCGGCGTCGAATGGACCAGCGCACTCGGCGAGACGCGCGACATTCGCGAATCTCTCGGCGCAGACACCCAATCAACACGCGCGCTCATCGGCCTGCGCGCCCTCTTCTGATCTGAATGGAGAATATCATGTCCAAACTCCCCCTCATGCTCGGCGCGGTGCTTGCGCTTTTCGCCACCGCGCCGCTCGCAGCCGCCCAGCACAATCACGGCAGCCACGGCGCGCAGAGCACCATTCAAACGACCCCGACAGACGGAGCTATGGGCGCGGCGCCGCAAACATTCAACGCAACGTTTGAACATCCAATGCGGCTGACCGCGCTCGTCATCACGCCCAGCGGTGGTGATCCAATCGCGGTAACCGTCCCTGCCAGCGTAGCTGCAACCACGGCAAGCGTCGCGCTGCCGCGCTTAGCGCCGGGCAATTACACCTTCGCATGGACCGCGAGCGGCGACGACAATCACACGATGACCGGCCGCGTTCGCTACATGGTGCATTGAGCACAGCACGGGAGCACCATTCATGAAACGTTTCTTGCTGGCGCTCGTAGCGTTCTTGCTACCGCTCGTCGCCGCCCCTCTCGTTCTGGCGCACACCGCTGTGCGTGAAACGAGCATCACCGATAACGCCACGCTCTCAGCAGCGCCGGAGAACTTTACGGTCACGTTCTCCGCCGTGACTGGACTGGCGAACGTGACGCTCACCAACGCGACGGGACGCAGTATCGCACTCGACTACACCGCGCCCCGAGCGATGGCGACGACTTTCACGATCCCACTGCCACCGCTCGCGCCAGGCGCTTACACGATCTCGTGGCGGACGATGGCCCATGATGGCCACGTCATGCCAGGCGCCATCCACTTCACGGTCACTGGTTAGTGGAAGCCGATCCCCTCGCGCCCGCGCTATTCGCGATCAAACTCGGGCTCTATGGATCGGCACTCCTCGCAGCGGGTCTTGGCCTGCACGCGAGCTTAAACATCATCGCACGCGAAGACCGTCCGCGCGCCATGCGCACTGCCGCCGTCGCGAGTCTATTCGCCCTCGCCTTCGCTGCGCTTCGGCTCGGCCTTGCGAACCTGCAGTTAGGCGGCGCCAACGCGCTTCTCGATCCCGCGACACTGTCGTGGACATGGCCCGCCCTTGGTCCCAGCTCGACAGCTATTGCCGTTGGCGCTGTTGCTATGGTGATCGGATGGTTGCTGCGATCGTCTATCGCCGCTGCGATCGGCGCCATCGCATTCGCCCTTTCCTTTGGTCTGACTGGGCACACCCAAGCCTTAGAGTCTCCTGGCCTCGCACCGTGGGCAACAGGCGCGCACGTGCTCATCGCCGCATTTTGGTTTGCCGGGCCGATAACACTCTGGCCGGCTCGCAGTCTTGAAGAGGCAACGCTCACCGCGCGCGTGACGCATTTCTCCAACTTCGCTGTCGTCGCCGTGCCCACGCTCTTTGCTCTTGGACTCTGGCTAGCACTACTCCTCGCCGGTGGATGGACGCCGTTGTTGACGAGCCTCTACGGCAAATTGCTGATCGCAAAGCTTGCTGCCGCCAGCTTCGTCCTCGCACTCGGCGCCTACAACAAATCGGTCGTCACGGCGCGTTTGCAGACCGCTCCCGAAGCAGGCCGGCGGGCGCTCAGACTTACACTCAGCCTCGACGCCGTTCTCTTTCTCATTGCGCTCGCCGCCATTGCCGCGGCGACCAGCTTGACGGGCCCACCGTCACCTTAGAATTTCGTTTGGGGGAAATTTCATGTCGCTCGCACGTCTTGCATCGTTCGCTCACAAGTGGCTCGCGCTGCTTGTTGGCATTCAGATCGTGTTTTGGGTCGTCAGCGGCCTCTTCTTCACGATCTTTCCAATTCAACAGATACGCAGCGAGAACCTAATCCGGCAGTCGCAGGCGCAAACCCTCGACACTGCAACGCTCGCATCGCTGGCCAGCTTGCGCGGAAATCAAAACGCGCTGCCCACCAAGCTCACGATCGAGCGGCGCGCAAGCGGCCAGGTCGTGATTGCAGAATTCGTCGACGCGCCGCCAATCCTCTTCGATGCCGCGACTTTACAACGGCTTTCACCACTTGACGCCGACCAAGCTCGCGCCGTCGCCCGCGCGCACGTCACCCTCACGTCGGAACCAACGGGCGCAACACTCGTGACCGAAGATACGGCAGAATACCGCGGCGCCCTGCCCGCGTGGCGCGTACAATTCCCGGACGGCGGCCTATCCGTCTACGTCGCGCAGAATACCGGCGCAGTCACAGCTCGCCGTTCCGATCTATGGCGCCTCTACGATACATTGTGGGCGCTGCACATCATGGATTGGCGGAACCACGAAGACTTCAATCATCCACTGATCATCATCGTCACCGCAATCACCCTAATCTCGGTGATCGCCGGCATCGTGCTTATCCCTTATCGCGTTCGAATCCAAAGGCGCTCGAAAATCAGTTGAGTGAGCCTGCCCCGTCCAGCACCGTTCAAGAGGCAGAAAAGGGCCAAGCCGCGTCGTCGCGCCGATTTCACGGGCGACCGGCGAGCTCCAAAGCTCGCCGGAGGAAAAGACTGAGAGAAACTGACGGGTCTCGCCGAAACCTGCCATAGAAGGCGGTTTCTCGCTGGCACGATTGTGGCACGCACATTGACGGCGCAGCTCATCAGAGCGCCGCACCTTCGAGGCCGCGTTTGCTTAACACCGCTCTGCACAGGCTGATTAAGGT
>JADLHI010000425.1 GCA_020848895.1 Hyphomonadaceae bacterium | reverse complement strand
CCGAGCGCCTGCGCGAGGCCAACGGCCTCAAGCAAGCGCGCTTCGCCATCGCGCACGCTCTCTTCCGCGCTGGCGAGCGGGCGCAGCACGATGGCCTTGTTCAAATCTTTGAGCGGCGTATCAGCCGTCGACTTCATCAGTCGCCTTTTCGCTCTCGAACAGCTGGACGGGCGCGCCCGGCATGATCGTCGAGATCGCGTGTTTGTAGACGAGCTGCACTTGCCCGTCCCTGCGCAACAACACACAGAAATTGTCGAACCAGGTGACGACGCCCTGCAGCTTCACTCCATTGACGAGGAAGATCGTGAGCGGCGTCTTCGACTTGCGGACCGCGTTCAAGAACGTGTCCTGGAGGTTTTGTTTCTTATCCATGGTGTTAGCCCCCATGTTGGATCAAAGTTTTATGGCGCCCCGTCGAACGCGAGGCTGCGACTAAAGCTATAGGGTGCGCCGCACCGTTCGCCAACCGCAACAGAGCCAATTTGCCTTCAGGCGCCCAAATAAGCGGCGCGCAAAGCTTCTGTGACGGGGCCAGGTTTGCCGTCGCCGATGCGGACGCCGTCGATCTCAATGACAGCGGTGGCCGCGTTGGACGCTGCGGTGATGAAGGCTTCCCGCGCGGTCTTGGCTTCTTCGATCGTGAATGGCCGCTCCTCGACCTTCATCTGCCGCTCTTGCGCGATCTTCAGCACCGCGCCGCGCGTCACGCCGTGTAGGATATCGTGCGACAGCGCGCGCGTGCGGATTACGCCGCTGGCGTCGACGATCCATGCGTTGGATGACGTTCCTTCGGTCACGAGGCCGTGCTCGTCAACGAACCATGCTTCGAAGGCCCCCTTCTCTTTCGCCGCCTGCCGGGCGAGCACATTGGGGAGGAGGTTGACCGACTTGATGTCACGGCGCTGCCAGCGGGTCTCGGGCGCGCTGGTGACTTTGATGCCAGTTGCCGCGCGCTTAGCGATGGCGGCGCGATCGAGATTCTTTGCCGTGACAATAAGCGTGGGTGTCGTACTGGGGGCAGGAAATACGTGGTCGCGATTGGCGGCGCCGCGGCTGACTTGCACGTAGACGATGCCATCCGTCACGCGGTTGCGCCGCATGGTTTCGCGCATCACCGCCATCAGCGACGCCTCGTTCATCGGCGGCGTGATACGCAGTTCCGCGAGCGAGCGCTGCAGGCGCGCCATGTGGGCTTCGGCATCGAACATACGTCCGTCACGGATGGCCCAGACTTCGTAGATCGAGTCCGCGAACTGAAAGCCGCGGTCCATGATCGAAACGCTCGCGCTGCGCAATGGCACGTAGGCGCCGTTCACGTAGGCGATGCGGCTCATTCAGGATCGGCGCCGTTGCGCCCTGGCGGATCGACTCCGAGCGACTTCAGCTTCCGGTGCAACGCCGAACGTTCCATGCCGATGAAGGCCGCCGTGCGCGAGATGTTGCCGCCGAAGCGCGTGATCTGGACGTTGAGATACTCGCGCTCAAACCGCTCGCGCGCGTCGCGGAGCGGCAAACCGATGACTTGCTGCAAGCCATCGCGCTTGGCGAAACCAGCCTGCGGCCAAGCTTCTTCGGGCAAATTGTCGACCGTCACAGGCGTTGAAGCATCGCCGGTGGCGAGGATCAGAATGCGCTCGATGACGTTGCGCAGCTGGCGGACGTTGCCCGGCCAATCGGCGGCTTGCAGCGTCGCCAGCGCGTCTTCGCCGATCGCTCGCGCCGGAACGCCGGACATGCCCGCAAGCCGGCCGACGAAGTAGCCGGCGAGTTCGGGAATGTCCTCGCGGCGCTCGGCGACGCTCGGCGCGCGCAACGGCACGACGTTGAGGCGGTGATAGAGGTCTTCGCGGAAATGGCCCTCGGAGATATCGCCGGAAAGGTCGCGCGAACTGGAAGACACCACGCGCACGTTCACCTGCACATCGTTGGCGCCATGCAGGCGCTTGAAGCGCTGATCGACGAGGACGCGCAGAATCTTGGACTGCGTTTCAAGCGGCATGTCGCCGACTTCGTCGAGAAAGAGCGTGCCCATGTGGGCTTGCTCGAAGACGCCGATCTTCTTCGGCCGCCCATCCGATCCTTCTTCGCCGAAAATTTCGGACTCCATACGATCCGGCGCGATCGAAGCGGCGTTGATCGCGACGAACGCACCGCCTGCGCGTGGGCTGCGCTCGTGCAACAAGCGCGCGATCAGTTCCTTGCCGGCCCCCGCCGGGCCAGTGATCAGCACGCGCGAATTGGTCTGCGCGACGCGATCGATAGAGGCGCGCAACGCCGCCATCACTGCGGAGGAGCCGATAAGACTATCGCTCACCGCCGACTTTGCCTTGAGTTCGGAATTCTCGCGCTTCAGCCGCGTTGTTTCCAAAGCGCGCGAAACGACATGCAGCAAACGATCGGCCGTGAATGGCTTCTCGACGAAATCGTAAGCGCCTTTGCGGATCGCCGCGACTGCGGTTTCGATCGTGCCGTGGCCGGAAATCACGACAACCGGCGTGTCGGGATCCATCTCCTTGAAAATCGCCAGAAGATCGATCCCGTCCATGCGGCTGCCTTGCAGCCAGATGTCGAGCACGATGAGAGACGGTTTGCGCTTGCCGAACGCGTTCAACGCTTCGTCGCTATCGCGCGCGGTGCGGACTTGATGGCCGTCATCTTCGAGAATGCCGGAGATGAGGTCGCGGATATCGGCCTCGTCGTCGACTACGAGAATGTCTTGCGTCATTGGGAGGCTCCTGCGCCGTGTTCTGCAGCGGGGTCGATGGCTTCTTCGCCGCGTTTGGGGAGAACGAAACGAACGACAGCCCCTGGCCCCCCGCCAGGCGCGTCGTCCAACTCAAT
>JADLHI010000424.1 GCA_020848895.1 Hyphomonadaceae bacterium | reverse complement strand
GTCAGCTCGATCAAAGTTTGCTGCGGCATGCCTTCGCTCAGCCAGCGCGCGATCAGCAGCGCGATGCCGGCCTTGCCGGCGTCGAGCAGCAATGTCGCCAGCGCCAAATCCTTGCGGCCCGTGCGCAGCACATTGGTCGCGCCAATATTGCCTGAGCCGATGTCGCGAATGTCGCCCAGCCCGGCGGCCTTGGTGATGACCAAGCCGAACGGCACGGAGCCCAGCAGATAACCGCCAGCGGCGGCAAGAAGGAAATAAAGCGGCAGCACAAACGTTTCCTAACAGGCGAAAGCGCGCCTGTGGAGAGGAGAGTTTCCTCGCCCATGCTTCTTTTTGGATCAGGAAGAGTTAGCAAAGCCCGAGGTTGCTGGCGCATCGGCGCCGAGCGCGTGCGCTGGCGGACAGGACACAAGCAGGCGCGAGCCGCGTAGGCCTTTGGTGTTCAACAGTTTGAAAACGCGGCCTACGTAGCGCGCGGGGTTCGCCAGCACCGCGATGAGCCGGGCGATGCGCCGATAGGCGCCGCCGCCGCGCAGGCGCACACGCGCGCGCTTGAACAGCAGCCGCGAACGTTTGTGGCGGCGGCGAAACCCAGGCGGCGCCGAGCGCCGCACATAGTTGAGGTTGCGATCCGGCAGGCGCACGCAAAGGCGCGCGGCCATCAGGAAGATGACGCTCTCCACGCAGCGTTCGGCGCGCTTGATGGCGTGACGCAAACGCTGGCGCGCCGGAGAAGGCGAGAAGACGATCCCGGCCAGCGCCACAAGCCAAAGCACGATCGCGGCCGTGAAGGCCTCGATGCGCGCTTGTGTTGGGGGCTGGTAAGTTTGAGCCATTTGCCGCCAGCATACGGCTGTTTCAGCGCCCGCCGGATAGATTGGGATCTATCCCCGGTTATTGGCGTGGGTTCTCGCGTTGCGTTGACCGTGTCGCAGTTTTAGGGATGACAAAAATGAACGTCCGGCCTATTCGCACCGACAAAGGTCACCGCGCGGCATTGCGCGAAATCGAGGCGCTATGGGGCGCCGTGGAAGGCAGCGCAGACGGTGACAAGCTCGACGTATTGTTGGCGCTGGTCGAAATCTACGAAGCGAAGCGCTGGCCCATCGGCGCCGACGTGGATTTCGATCCCGTCGATGCGCTGAACTATGCGATCGAAGAGCTAGGCCACAGCCAAGCCGAATTGGCGGAATTGTTGGAATCGCGCTCGCGCGCGTCGGAAATTCTTTCGCGCCGGCGCGCGCTCACCGTCGATATGATCCACAAGATCAGCGATGCGTGGAAGATTCCCGCCGATCTCCTGGTGCGCCCGTATAAGTTAGAGAGCGCGGCGTAGGGTAGGTCAGGGTGACTTTTGCCGTGCTTTGAAGCGCACCGGATTGATTGCGATCTATCACCGGTTCGGCGCCGGTATGCGTCGTCAGCTTCGCTATGTATGTGTGCCCGCCTTCTACGGAAGTCTGCTGTTCGCAAATGCCCGCCTGCCCGAGATGTCGAAACGATAAGGATCAGGCCCGCCGAAGCGACTGCAATGGGGCGTTCGAAGCGGACTTACACAGCAGGTGCGCTCAAGAGGATCCGCGACGCGCCCGCCGACGCCGAGCGGCGAAGTCCGCACGACACTCATCGAAAAATAGACGACGCGTTCGCCGTCGGTGATGACGAGTGGACTGAGAGTGTAGTTGAACAATCCGTTGCGGCGCACCTCGTAGATCCGATAGGCGTGGAGCGTCAGCTCGCTGCGTGACGTCCATCTTGGCCGCAGGCATCTATGCGCGCCCTTATTCGCGCGCATGGTCGCAAGCGCCTCTGGCGTGCTGACCTCCAATTCCTCGCGAAATTCACGTGCGACCCAATGATCTTCGTTGCTGATCGCACCACCTGAGCGTTCGATCTCACCAGCCAACCAATCTTGTAGCTCGCACGACGTCCCCCCCTCTGACACGTCAAAGCTGAGGAGGTCGTCGCGGTTAGAGTTTTCGGGAAGCGCTGAAGGTGGGACACTATCCTGGTAGTCGAGAACCGAGCCGATGGTTCCAGCGGGCGGCAACATTGCCCAAACGCGCCCGCGACCGATGGCGGCGTTAGCCACCGCTCCCAGAGATGCTCTGTCGACGCGCATCTCTTCAAAGCGCGCACCGCTCGCGGGGGCGTAACCGGCAACGTTGATCGCAAGTGGCGCAGTCTCAACGCCAGATGTCGCCAACCAATTGAACGAAACCCGATCGCGGTAGAATGCTTCCTCCGCAAGCACGCCAGGCACAGAGCAGAACCCGTCCATCACCGGATCCGGCGCATTGGCGGTGCTGACAATTGAGAGTGCCCCGATCGCCACCACCGAAGCCGATACAAGGGCCGCAATGTAGGGCCATTTGAACTTCATCACCGCTCTCTCCCAGCTTCCTCAACCTGTCGCTGCCGCGGCGAAAGAAGAATCGATGATGCGGCGCCGGTTGGTTTCTGCGGTTGTGGGTCAAGGTCTGCAGTGAGCGGCGTCGCGTGTACGTTCACGGTAATCGAGAATGGGGTCAACTCAACGCGGGCGGGAAAGGCAAGTCCGGGATTTTTGCTTTGGACCGCGTCGCGAGAGAGGAAAGTACGCCGCCTCTCCATCACGCCTTGGCGCGTGAAGGGGAGCGCCTTTAGCCGGTGTTTCAATCGCAGAACCGTCGGGCGCTTCTACCAGGCCGGCGAGGGCGCCGGCGGTCCAGATTTGCCTCGGCGCATGGCGCACAAAATGCGTGCTTGCTGGGCTGGGCGAAGACACGCGGGCGGGGACGCCCGCGCTCCATGGGCGCCGGTGCCTAGCTCCCCGTGCAGCTTGCCGGGGCCATGCGGCCGACTTCCCATTGGCCGCTCGCGCCGCCGCCGCGGAAGCCGTAGCGGCCGTTCGAATAATAGCCATCGCCGGCGCCGGGCAGCACCAT
>JADLHI010000423.1 GCA_020848895.1 Hyphomonadaceae bacterium | reverse complement strand
TGCCGCACGACGACGAAGTCGGCGCACGCATCGCGCTTTTGTCGAAGTCAGACTATCGGCGCCACGAGTTCATTCTCGAAGGCGGCGCCATCGAGATGGACGGCGAAGGCACGCTGCTGACGACGCGGCAGTGCTTGCTCAATCCAAACCGCAACGCCCATTGGACCGAAGAGGGCGCGGAAGTGGCGCTGAAGCGCGCGCTCGGTGTTGAGAAGATTTTGTGGCTCGATGAAGGACTGCTCAACGATCACACCGATGGTCACATCGATAACCTCGCGCGCTTTGTCGCGCCGGGTAAGGTTGTATGCCAATCGCCGGCGAACCGCGACGATCCCAACCACGACGTGTTGGAAGAGATCGCGCTCTCGCTTGGCGCCATGCGTGATGCGAAGGGCCGCAAGCTCGAAGTGATCCGCATTCCGTCCGTGGGTTTGCTTGAGGATGAAGACGGCGATCCGGTTCCGGCGAGCCACATGAACTTCTTGATTGGCAATTCGACGGTGGTCGTGCCGATCTATTCTGGGAGCGGTGACGACGCGGTGAACGCGCTCGGGCCGCTGTTTCCCGGCAGGAAGGTGATCGGCTTGTCGTCGAACGCGATTCTGACAGGCGGCGGCTCGTTCCACTGCATCACTCAGCAGGAGCCGGCGTGATGGCGCGCTACTCTTCTCCCTTCCCCCTTGTGGGGAAGGGCGGGGATGGGGGTGTCAGCGCGGAAGTTTCGATGCAGCACCGCCGTCACCCCCACCCCCAACCCCGCCCCACAAGGGGGCGGGGAGTCGTGTGTGAAGGACTCTTTTGATGCCACGCACCATTCGCGTCGCCGCGATCCAGACGTCGTATGGCGAGGACATGAGCGCCAATATCGTCAAGACTGAACGCTTTGTGCGCGAAGCGGCGGGCAAGGGCGCGCAGGTCATTCTTCCGTCTGAGCTATTTCAGGGACCGTATTTCTGCACGACGCAGGAAGAGAAGTGGTTCGGCACGGCGTATGAGGCGAAGACGCATCCGTGCGTTGTCGCGATGGCGCCATTGGCGAAAGAACTGGGCGTTGTGATCCCGGTTTCGATCTACGAGCGCGACGGGCCGCAATACTACAACTCGGTCGTGATTGTGGACGCGGACGGCAAACAGCTCGGCGTCTACCGAAAGAGTCATATTCCCGATGGCCCGGGGTATCAGGAGAAGTATTACTTCCGTCCTGGTGATACCGGCTTCAAAGTTTGGGACACGGCGTTCGGGCGCATTGGCGTCGGCATTTGCTGGGACCAGTGGTTTCCAGAAGCCGCGCGCGCGATGGCGCTGCAAGGCGCGCAAGTTCTGTTCTATCCAACCGCGATCGGCAGCGAGCCGCACGATAGCTCGCTCGATACGCGCGATCCGTGGCAGCGCGCGATGCAGGGGCATGCGGTGTCGAACGTGATCCCAGTCGTCGCGAGCAATCGCATCGGCACGGAAGCCAGCGGGCAGAAGTTCTATGGCTCAAGCTTCATCGCCGATCATCGCGGCGATCTGGTGCAGAAGTTCGAGCGCACGGAAGAGGGCGTGCTCGTGCACGAGTTCGATCTCGATTTCCTCGATCGTCACCGCGCCGCGTGGGGATTTTTCCGCGATCGGCGGACGGAGTTTTATCGCTGATGGCTGGAGCCGAGCCGCGGCGACGCTCAGTCTGGTCGAACTTTCGCTTGCCTGGCGAACGGAGACGCGCCGCACCATTGCGGCAGCGAAGATTTCGCCGGCGCCGCTCACTTTGCCGTTGAACCACCCCCATTAAATGTGAACAAGTTCGCGCTCAATTCGCCGACGGCGGGTGGAGATCCGGATGGACAAGTCAATCCAAGCGCAACGCGATTACTGGAGTTCATGGAACTCGACCAACCGGGAATCGCACGTTTCAGACACCGGCGTCGACCAGCGCGAAGTCATTCTCCGCTGGCTGTAGCGGTTGGGGCGAACCGATCTCGATATTATCGAAGTTGGCTGCGGCACAGGCTGGCTGTGCCCGTCGCTCGCCAATTTCGGCAAGGTGACGGGCACCGATCTTTGTGACGAAGTCATAGGCCGCGCCCAAGAGCGAATGCCTGACATAAAGTTCGTCTCCGGCGATTTCATGTCGCTCGACTTTCCGGATGCGTCTTTTGACGTGATCGTATCGCTCGAAGTGATCGCTCATGTCGCCGATCACGATGCGTTCGTGGCCAAGCTCTTCCGCATGTTGCGGCCGGGCGGCGTGTTGATGATGGCCTCGCAAAACCGGCCCGTGCTCGAGCGCTACAACAACGTGCCGCCGCCTGCCGAGGGGCAGCTTCGGCGTTGGTTCGACCGTGACGAACTGCGCGCGCTGTTGTCGCGCTATTTCGACGTTCAGGAACTCTTCGCCATCACGCCGCGCGCGGACAAAGGCGCGCCACGTTTGCTGCTCGGTCACACGGCCCGCAAGTTCATCCGCCGTGTGCCGGGACGGCTCATCGAGCGCGCGCTGGCGCCGGAATTTGGGTGGACATTGATGGCGTTTTGCCGGAAGGCGCGCCCCGACGCGTAGGCGCGCCTAGGTGTGCAGGAGAGTCAGCGCAGCGTCCCTCACACGCTCGCAGCCGAACGCCAGCACACGCCCGCCCTGACTTGCGTCGCCGCCGTCCCAACGGCAAACGCCGCCGCCAGCGCCAGTGATGATGGGAATAAGCGCGGCAATGTCGAAGGGCTTGAGGCCGCTTTCAACAACGCCATCGATATGGCCGGCCGCGACCATGCAATAGGCGTAGCAATCATAACCATAGCGGACGAGTTTGGCCTGGGCGCGGATATTGGCCCACGCTTTCGCTTCCTCGTTTACGAAGAGATCGGGACTGGTGGTCGAGATCGTTGCTTCGGCGAGCGAGGCGCAGGCGCGGGTTTTGATTGGGTGTGTGCTGTTGCGTGTCGTTGCGTTGGCGCCGTCCATCCAGCCGCGATAGCGCTCTTGCGTGAAAGGCTGGTCCATGACGCCGATGAGCGGGCGGTTTTCATAATAGAGGCCGATGAGCACGCCCCAGGTGGGGAGGCCGGAGATGAAGGCGCGGGTGCCGTCGATCGGATCGAGAATCCATTGGTAGCCGCTCTTGCTGGCGCGCTCGCCATATTCCTCGCCGAGCACGCCGTGATCGGGAAACTCGCGCTCGATCAGCGCCAGCATCGCGCGCTCGGCGGCTTGATCCGCTTCCGTGACAGGATCGAAGCGGCCGTCGTCTAGCTTGTTGGTGATGCTGTGTTGGGCGCGGAAATAGGGAAGGATCGCTTTGCCTGCGGCGTCGGCCAGGGTGTCGGCGAAGGCGAGGAGGCGAGGCGTGTCGTGGGGCATGCGGCGCATAATATGGACCGCCGGCGCCCTCACCCGCCAGCGCCGAAGCATGCCGGCGAGGGCGCCGGCGGTCCATATTCACAGCGCGCAAACGAAAATAGGCTCGCTTTTCAGCGAGCCCATCCCCGTTTCCCCCAACCTAAGCGGTGCTTTAGGCCGCGTCGGTGGATTCGTCTTGCAGCGCCTTCGCGAGATCGAGGAGGCGGCGGCGCGGACGTTCACCGAGCTTGTAGTAAGCGCGGATCAGTTCCAGCGTTTCTTTTTGCGAGAGCACGTCAGCCGCGATCAGGTCGCGGTCGTTCGCCGGCGCGCCAGGGGTCGCCGGAGTCGCGACTTGCTGGAGGCCTTCGAAGAAGTAGTTCACCGGCACGTTCAGCGCGACAGCGAGTTCGTACAGGCGAGAAGCGGTCACGCGGTTGGCGCCGCATTCGTACTTCTGGATTTGTTGAAAGCGAATGCCAATGGACTCAGCCAGTTGTTGCTGGGTGAGGCCCAAGAGACGGCGACGGCGGCGGAGCCGCTTGCCGACATGGAGGTCGATGGCGTTAGCCATAGGTGTGCGCCCTTGTTCATGGCGGTGTCCCCCAT
>JADLHI010000422.1 GCA_020848895.1 Hyphomonadaceae bacterium | reverse complement strand
CCGCCGAGCACCTTCTGCCAGGAGAACGTCGTCACATCGCACTTCGACCAATCGATCTTCTGCGCGAACACGGCGCTGGTGGCGTCGTTAATGGTGATGCCTTCGCGGTCCGCCGCGATCCAATCGAAGTTCGGCACGCGCACGCCAGACGTGGTGCCGTTCTGCGTGAAGATGATGTCGGCGTCCTTACGCGCCAGCGCGAGGTTCGGCAGCGCGCCGTAGCCGGCGCTGTGCACCTTGGCGTCGAGCTTCAATTGCTTGGCGTCGGTGACCCATTCTTCGCCAAAGCTCTCCCAGGCAAAAATATCGACGGGCCTCGCGCCCAGCATCGTCCACATCGCCATCTCTATGGCGCCTGTGTCCGAAGCCGGAACGATTGCGATCTTGTGCGTATCGGGGACGCCCAGAATGGCGCGCGTGCGGTCGATCGCTTCCTTGAGCTTGGCTTTGCCAGGCTTGGCGCGATGCGAACGGCCGAGCGCGGCGTCTTTCAACGCGTCAGTGCTCCAGCCCGGACGTTTTTTTGTGGGACCCGACGAAAAGCGGGGATCAGCCGGGCGCAGCGCCGGCTTGGCGGTACCTGTCATCAACTTGTCTCCCATCCTTACAGATGAGCGTCCGCCGTTGGGAGCGGATGGCCCACTTACGCTGGTGCGCTTGTTCGAGCCCAAAAGCAATCTGGCAGAGCAGATTGTTGCCGTCAGGGCCCGCCCTGTTAGGTTGTGCCCAATACGAAGGCGCCGGTGTCGATGAACTGGATATTTGAGGTTTCCGCAGCGGAGCGTTCCGCGGGACAACTATCCCCGAGTTCAACCGCTTCGGTGTCACAAGCGCTTAGAGAAAACGGCGCCGTCCTGCTCCGTCACGCCCTCGCGGCAGACCTCGTTGACACGCTGAAGCACGGCTTCGATTCCCAATGGGGCGCTTTCACCAGCGAGCAAATGCGCGACCAGGCGCGACTGCCCTTTCCCAATCCCGTGCTTCGGGTCGGCGAAGAGCGATATGAAGTCATCCTCAAAATCAAGCACGCGTTTCTTCAGTCCGGCATTTTCGCAAACGATCTGATCTGCAATTTTCTCGTCGGCGTGCTCGGCCCAGGCATGAAGCTTAGCGGGTTCACGGCTGTGCTGTCTTTTCCCGGAGCAAAGCAACAGCACATCCATTCAGACGCACCGCGCCTGTTCAACGAGGCCGGGCCGAGCGCCTCGCTTCCAAGCTACGCGATCAATGTCAGCATTCCGCTGATAGATGTCACCAACGAGATTGGCGGCACAGGGATATGGCTCGGCTCGCATCAATGGGACGCCCACCGGGCCCCTCAGCCGCGCGAAATGACCAATGTCGAATTTCAGCGCGGCGATTGCATTCTCATGGACTATCGGACGCTGCATGCAGGGCTGCCGAATGTGAGCACGATAGCGCGGCCCATTCTCTACATGGTCTATGCGCGCCCCTGGTTCTTCGACGACTCCAATCACGTGGGCCGGCCATCTCTGGACATGGATACGAGAGACTTTGAACGACTAGCGCCACATGTTCAGAACTTGCTGGTGCGGGCGTTTTCACAGCGCATGCGCGCTCAATACCTGCTTAGGCCGGATCAATAGCGGCGTACTGCATATCCTTGGCCAAGCGCAGCAGATCGGGCGACCATTGATACATGTGGGTATATTGCAATATTTGGCGCGCGATGAGGCGGATGCGCGTTTCGAACGGCGGCACTGTATCGGCGCTCAGCAAAGGCCCCTGAATCGGGGGAATATCCCCACGCTGAAACTCAAGCGCGATGCTCATGCGCGGACGCTCGGCCGCCTCGTTGCTCTCCCCGCCCCAGTGCAAAACGGCTTGATTCCAGACGAGATAGTCGCCGGGACGCACCGGCAACGCGCGCGCCAGGGATAGATCGGGCAGCTGACTTCGCGGCGTCGTCGGCTTACCGTAGTGCGGATCCAAGTGCGCCGGCACCACGTACATGCAGCCGTTCAGCGGGGTTGCATCGCTCAGTGGGATCCAGCTGGTGAGCGTCATCGGTGCGCCGTCCGGAGCAAGGCTGCGGCTGTTGTCTCGATGCGGACGCCAACCGCTCTCGCGCTTCTGGGGATCGATGTGCCACGCCCAGAACGCAGGCTGTAGTTTGTAGTCCGCGCCGAGGAAGTGAGAAATTATTGGCGCGATGATCCGAAAACTTTCCCACGGCTCGTCAAACACCCAAACGAAGACCGGCGGCAGGCCAACCTCAACGCACTTTTCCACCGCGCGCCCTATCGCGGGCGCCAGCGTCTGCAATTGCGCCTCGTGGCCCTCAAAGTAGCCATCGCGCTGCATGCTCTGAGAGAACAGCGGCAAAGACGAACGCGCGTCGGTCGCCGCGGCCGACGACAAACCACCGAGATGAAGATCGGAAGCGAAGGCACGCCAGAAGGCCGCGGAGCAAATCTCGTTGCGGCTCGGCATGGCCGAGACAGCGGAACTGGAGACTTCCGAGGGCATTGCCGGGAATGCTATCGCGCCAGTTGCAAGGTCACAACCTACCAGCCCGCGGACCCCCGCGTCGTATGGGGGGAGAGAGACCTTCGGAGGCCCGCGGCACCGGTTTGCGAGGCTCGACAGGGAAGTGAGGGAGCGAGCCACGATCGGCGGAACTATGCAGCGGTGCTTTCCGCCGATCGCATAAATCAAGCTAAGGCGGTCGCCGCGCACCGGCCTGACCCGAACCTTGAATGTTTGTGAGGCGTTCGCCGCTATTTCGCCGCGAGGCTGAGCCGGGCGCGAAGGCCGGGCCCATTGTCCTCAAGCGCCAGCGTCCCGCGGTGCAGCCGGGCACACGCATCGACGATGGCGAGCCCGAGGCCCACGCCCTCGGGGCTTTGAGCGCCGACTTGTTTGAACCGTTTCACGGCTTCGGCCCGCTGTTCGGTCGGAATGCCGGGCCCATCGTCGGCCACGACAACCTCGGCCCCCTCGGCGTTTGCGGTCAGACGCACATCGACCTTGGCGTGGCCGTACTTGATCGCATTGTGGATGAGATTGGACGCCGCCTGCATCAGCAGCGCGCGGTGGCCGCGGATGCTGACCGGCTGCGCCTCAAGGCCAATGGCGATGCCCTTTTCTTCCGCCAGCGGTTCGAAGAGATCATAGGCGTCGCGAACGATTGCCGCGAGATCGACATCCTCCATCGTCTCGCGCGATATGCCGCCTTCGGCGCGTGCGATGTCGATAAGCGCGGTGAACGTTGCGATGGTGCGATCGGTTTCACTCAGCGCCTGTTCGAGCGCGACCTGCTTGGCTTCCGGCGGATCGGCCGCGAGCCCTTCCTCCAGGCGCCGGCGCATGCGCGAAAGCGGCGTGCGCAGATCGTGCGCGATACTGTCAGTCACCGTAACGAGGCCCGTCACCAGCGCTTCGATCCGATCGAGCATGGCATTCTGCGCGCGTGCGATCTCGCCGAATGGACCCTGCTCGTCTGCCCCTTCGGCGCGAGCAGCAAAGTCGCCCGCGGCGACGCGCGCGGATACAGCGGAAAGCACACGCACCCGGCCCGCCATGTAGGAGGTTATGAGCGCCGCAAGCGACAGGCAGGTGATCGCCACCAGCGCGACGGCGATCCAAGCCGCATCGACGATGTCGTCGCGAAACGCCCTGAGAGCCGCGTCGTCCGCGCCGACCAGGAGCGTGCTGCCATCCTCCAAAGAGCGCGTGACCGCGTGGGCCGAGCGGCCGTCGAGAGTAACCGCCGTCCACGCGGCGGCGCCCGAGACACTCTGGGGCCATGCCGCGATATTGCCCGCCAGCAACACGCCGCTCGAATTCCGGACAGCGTAAAACCGCGCCCCGGTTGCGGCGCTGCGTTCAATCGAGCGGGTGAGCGCCGCCGCGCCCTCATCGCGAAATTCCGCTTCAAACAGATCGAGCTCAACATTGAGCGCGACCTCCTCTTGCGCCGCAATCAGTGTGCGCCCTTGTGAGTCGACAAACCAAAGCGCGGCCGCGCAAGCGCCGGCCACGAGCGCCACCATTGCCACGACAATGGCCAGACTCCAGCGTCCGATCCACGAACCCGTCATGGTTGTTCGGAGAGCCTGTAACCAACGCCGCGTATCGTATGCAACAGCGGCGCCCCGAAGCCATCGTCGATCTTTTTGCGCAGACGGCTCATGTGCGTATCGATGAGGCTCGTATGCGGATCGAAGCGATAATCCCACACTTGCTCCAGCAGCATGGTGCGCGTGACCACGCGGTCCTTGTTGCGCAGCAGGTGCTCCAGGATCTGGAACTCGCGTTGCAGCAGGTCGATCGCCTTGCCAGCGCGCGTCACGCGGCGCGTCAGCAAATCCATCGTGAGATCGCCGCAGCTTAGGGACGTTTGCGCATCCTTACCGGCGCGGCGCTTCAGCAGGTTCTCAATCCGCAGATGCAGTTCGGAGAATGTGTAGGGCTTGCCAAGATAATCGTCGGCGCCGGCGCGGAGGCCGTTCACACGCTCGTCCGCATGCGCGAGCGCGGAAAGAATGATCACTGGGGTTTCATTTTGCGCCGCCCGTAGCGCCTTCAGCACCGAAAGCCCGTCCACGCCCGGGATGTTTCGATCAAGGACAATGAGATCGAATGGCTCGCTCAGCGCCATATGGAGCGCGTCCGGCCCGGCGGCGACGTGCTCGACCGCAAACCCCTCCTGGCGCAGGCCCTTGCACACGAACTCGGCGGCGTTCGCATCATCTTCGACGACGAGCAGTCTATACGGCACGCCAACCTCACACGCTTGTAGGCTTTATCACAGCACCGCGAAATTCGTGAACGCAATGCTGCATGATGTTGCACCCGGAAGAAGGCATGGCTCGCCTCATGGCGACATTATTTGCGCTCTCGCTGCTCTGCGCCGCCGCGGCGTGGAAGGCGTTCGACGAGCCGCGCGTGGCCGCCGCCATCTTGGTGGGCGGCGCGGCGGCCATGTTCGCCGGCGCGATCTGGCGCGCGCTGCGCTGATCTCGCACCGATGTAAAAATCCGGCGAGCGGCAAGCAAAGCTCAGCGTCCATTGTGGTCCCGCTGGCGAACACCAGCATCGTTCTACTCGCAAAGGACGGACGTTATGAAACACAGCATCGCATTGGCCGCCATCACCGCTGCTTTGGCGCTCACCTCTCCCGCATTCGCGGGAACAGGCGCGCCCACACCTGCTTCACGGCAAGCGCAGGTTCAGCATCGCTCGACGCAACCGCAGACACAGGCTGTCGAAGGGCTCTATCGGCGGGCGCAGCAGAAACTGGTTGATCTGCATCTCTACAGCGGCGCCGTCGACGGTCAGCGCAGCGATGCGTTCGTGCGCTCGCTAGAGCAGTTCCAGCGCGCCCACAATATCCGCGCCACTGGCCGGCTGAACTCCGAGACCAGAGCAGCGCTCGGCATCTAACGCCGCTCACCCCTCTCCTGAACTCCACTCAACCTTCGCCGCCGCCCGTCACGACAATCCGTGGTGGGGGCGGCGCTTCGTTTTCGGGAGGCGCTGGATGCGAAGTTGGCGGCGGCGGCGGCGACGCCGCCTCACTCGCGGGCGCCGGCGCTGCCTGTTCTTCGAAAATCGCCGGCAATTGTTTCACCGTCCGCGCGCGGCGTTTCTTGCGCTTCGGCGCTTCGGGATGCTCATCGACGCGATTGTGAAGCCGCGCCAACGAAGGATCGAGTTCGCCGCGCAGATAGACGGAAACTTGGCCAAGCAGGCGGACGCTGGAGAGCGTTTGGATCGCGCGCATATAGCCGCCGCGCTTCGACGCTTGGAAGCCGACAACGCTTTCAAGATCGAAGCGGTCGCACCAATACGGGGCCAAGTCGGCGAACGAAGAGCCGGTGACGGGATCCTCGTCGATGCCGACGCTCGGACAAAAGAAGCGCGACACGAAGTCGTAAGCCTGGCCTTCATCGGCAGGCGCCGTGACGCCGATCATACCCTGGCGGGGACCGCGCACAGCGACATTCAAGGCGGCGAAGTCCGGCTTCAGATTGCGCAGCGTCGCTTCATCCTCAACGACGACGTTGGCGTATTCACCGATAAACGCATCGACAATCTCAACGCCGCCGAGCGCCGCCCCGATGCTATCGTCCGGCGTCCAGGGCGTGCGCTGCCTGCGCGGCAGATCGAGCGTGTAGCCCTCAGGCGTGCCACGCACGATGAGCGCGCCGGCGTGCGAGTCGAACACCACCACTTCGAGGCTCGGATCGAGTTCGCTTAGCAACATCGCGCCGGCCGCGAGCGTCGCATGCCCACAGAGCGGCACCTCGGTTGCCGGCGTGAACCAGCGCAGCTGGTAATTGCCCTTCAGGCCCGTCGGCACGACGAAGGCGGTTTCGCTGAGCTTGTTCTCGGTTGCGATCGCCTGCAGCGTCGCATCCGGCAGCCAGCGCTCCAACGGCACCACAGCGGCCGGGTTGCCGGTGAACAGGCGGTCCGTGAAGGCGTGCACGATCCAGATTTTCATCGCATCAGATATGAACGCTCGCCGCTAACCATGCCAGCGACCTACACGCGCCGGGCGGCAAACTCGGCAAACCTTCCCCCTTGTGGGGAAGGCGGGGAGCGTCACGGCTGCCTGCATGGCCAGTTATGGCCCAAGGGCTGATGCCCCAGCCCGAAGCCGGGCGCATTCTTGATCGCTTCCATCAGATACGCCCGCGCCTTCTCTACCGAAGGCTCAAGCTCCTCGCCGATGGAATTGTAAGCGGCGATGGCGGAAGCCAGCGTGCAGCCGGTGCCGTGCGTGGCGTTGGTCTCGATACGCGGGCTTTCGAACACGCGGTAGCCGCTTTGCGTCAGCAACACGTCCCGGACGGTCGAACCATGGATGTGCCCGCCTTTGACCAGCGCCGACCAGGCGCCGAGACGATTCACGAGAACGTCCGCCGCATCCATTTGCCCGTCGAGATCGTGCACGGCGACGCCGGTCAGCGCCTCGGCTTCCGGTGCATTTGGCGTCACCATCGCCGCGATAGGCATCAGTTCATCGCGGATCACCTCGATGGCATCTTCATTGAGCAGCGAAGCGCCGCCTTTGGCGATCATCACCGGGTCGAGGATCACAGGCGCGCCGGCGCCCACCGCATACCAAGCTTCCAACACAGCGCGCACATGATCGGCCGATCCCATCATGCCGATCTTCCAGGTATCGGCGCCAAGATCGCCCATCACCGCTTCAATCTGCGCGCGCACAATGTCGGGAGGAACGGCGTGAACGTCGGTGACGCCCAATGTGTTCTGCACCGTGACCGCAGTGATCGCCGTCATCGCGTAGCCGCCGAGGGCCGAGACCGTCTTGATGTCCGCCTGAATGCCGGCGCCGCCGCCGGAGTCCGAACCGGCGATGATCAGAACGCGGCCTTTTGGTTTGTCAGTCGTTTGTGCCATGAGCGATCACATGGCCGACCATGTGTGCATTTCCAAGACACTTTCGCGTTGGCTGCGCCATCGCCCGCAAAGCGCGGGCCTGAAGCTGGACGCTCAAGGCTGGGCTGAGGTGGACGCCGTGCTTGCGGCGCTGGCGGCGGCGCAACTTCCCGGCGATTTCGCAACCTTGCTAGATGTCGTCGATCAAAACGACAAACAACGCTTCGAGTTCAGTTCTGATTTAGCTCAGATCAGGGCGCGGCAGGGCCATTCGGTGAGGGTGGAACTCGGCCTTGCGCCAACGCCGCCGCCGGCCGTGCTCTATCACGGCACGATCGAGGCGTTCCTCGAAGCGATCATGGCGCAAGGCTTGAAGAGAATGCGCCGCCATCACGTGCACCTATCGCCCGACATCGAAACGGCGCGGCGCGTAGGTCAACGGCGCGGGCACGCGGTCATCTTGGAGATCGACGCCGCCGCGATGCAGGCGGACGGGCACGTGTTCTGTGTCACCGCCAACAAGGTGTGGCTGACGGACTCGGTCCCGCCGCGCTTCTTGAAGCGGCTCTAGCCCAGCGCCCGCCACAGCTTCAGCGCCTGCACCGTCTCGGCCGCATCGTGCACGCGCACCATGTCGGCGCCGTTCTGCGCCGCGATCAGCGCCGCCGCCACGGAACCGCCCAGCCGATCGCGGCCCGCATCCTTGGCGCGTTCGTCAATGGCCGCGATGAAACGCTTGCGCGAGGCGCCGATCACCACCGGGCGGCCAGTCTCTTCGCGGATGCGGCCGACATTGTTCAGCAGCGCCAAATTGTGCGCGAGCGTCTTGCCAAAACCGATGCCCGGATCGACCCAGACATCCTCAATGCCCTTAGCCTCCGCCGCGCGTGTGCGCGCCTTCAGAAACGCGATCACTTCAGCGACGACATCGCCATACCGCGGATCGTTCTGCATCGTCCGCGGCTCGCCTTGCATGTGCATCAGGATCACAGGCCGGCGCACGCCCGCCGCCGTTTCCAGCGCGCCAGGCGCCTGCAACGCGCAGACATCGTTCCAGATCGAAGCGCCTGCCTGCAACGCCGCCATCGCAACGGCCGGCTTCATCGTATCGATCGAAATCGGCGCTTTCGTCGACGCACGCAGCGCGGCGATCACCGGCACGACGCGCGCGATCTCTTGCCCTTCGTCCACAGGCGCCGCGCCGGGACGAGTCGACTCGCCGCCGATATCGATAATGTCAGCGCCGGCTTCGAGCATGGCGAGCGCATGCGACGCGGCCCCCTGCTCATGGGCGCCGCCATCTGAGAAAGAGTCGGGGGTCACATTGAGGACACCCATAACGTATGGGCCACACGCGATTTTCGGCGGCGGCATAACAAACCTGTTCATGGGCGGCGCGGATGGCAAAGCGGGCTTCCCTACGCAAGCTTGACGCGCAGTTGCCGACGCGCGCACTTGTCGCGTTGGCGAACGCGAGACACGCAAGATCAATCGATTGGCCGATTTCGCGCAACATTAAATCTCCGGAATGCAGGGCGGCTACGCAAAAATGGACAACTGGCGGCTGAAATACGAGCGGCTCATCACGCCAGTGTTCCGCACCTATTGGCGCTTCAGCCGCGCCGCCACCCTTGGCGTGCGCGGTGTCGCCACCAATGAAGCCGGCCACGTCATGCTCGTGAAGCATACCTATCTGCGCGGCTGGCACCTGCCCGGCGGCGGCGTCGAGCGCGGCGAAACCGCGCCCTACGCGATCGCGCGCGAGATGGAGGAAGAAGCGGGCATCGAGCCCATCGATCCGCCCACCATCGTCGCGCTCTATTCCAACCACAGCAACTTCGCCGGCGACCATATCGGCCTCTTTCGCATCGGCGCGTGGAAACCTTGCCAACCCCACGCCAGCCAAGAGATCGCCGAGCGCGGCTTCTTCAATCCCGCCGATCCGCCCCAAGGAACGACCCCAGCGACGCTCCGGCGCCTCGCCGAGGTGTTCAAAGGCGCGCCGGTGAGCGCCACTTGGTAGCCGCGCTTGCCGGGCCATAGCCCGGCGCCTATGTTGCCGCCGCACTGAAACGAGGGCGTTTTTCGCGATGATGAAATGTGATGCGGCATGGCTGGGCGCGACACTTGCGCGTCTCGACCCGCAGGACATTTCGCCTGCGCTGAACCTTGGCTCTTCGACGAAAGCATACCGCGAGAAAGAGCAGCCCTACGTCAACGAACTGGTGTTCGGTCCGCTCGAAGCGCGCGGCGTGAAAGTCATCCACTCGGATTTGAAAGCCGCCGAGGGCGTCGATATCGCCGGTGACATTTTCAACGACGACGATCTCGCCAAGATTCTGGCGACCAAGCCAAAGTCGGTCATCTGCACGCACATGTATGAGCACGTCGTCGATCGCGACGAACTCACGCGCCGCATTCTGAAGATGATCCCCGAAGGCGGCATGTTCTTCATCACCGTGCCGTCGAGCTATCACCAGCACAACGACCCGATCGACACCATGTTTCGCCCCTCGCCCGATGAACTCGCGGCGATGTTTGCCGGCCAGGAGATCGTTGATAAGCAAGAGCTGATCGGCGAGACTTATTGGGTACACATCAAGAAGCGCCCAGTGACGCTCTTCTTCCGCCATTTCCTGCGTTTCTGGTTTCCGTTCTTGGGCTGGCGGCAATGGAAGCGCTCGATGCGCAAGCTCTATTGGCTCTTCAATCACTACAAAGTGGCGGCCATCGCCGGCCGCAAGGTGACCGTCTGATGCGCTATCTTCACACCATGATCCGCGTCGGCAACCTTGAAGCCGCGACAGATTTCTTCTGCAACAAGCTCGGCCTTGTCGAAATGAGCCGTTACGACAACGAAGGCGGCCGCTTCACGCTCGTCTTTCTCGCCGCGCCCGAGGACGTCGAACTTGCGCGCGCGAAGAAGGCGCCGATGGTCGAACTCACCTACAATTGGGACGAGCACGAGTACAATGGCGGCCGCAATTTCGGCCACCTCGCTTATCGCGTGACGGACATCTACGCGACCTGCCAGAAGCTCATGGATGGCGGCGTCACCATCAACCGCCCGCCGCGTGACGGTCACATGGCGTTCGTGCGTTCACCGGACGGCATCTCGATTGAATTGCTGCAGGAAGGCGATCGCCTCGCGCCGCAAGAGCCGTGGGTCTCCATGCCGAACATCGGCAGCTGGTAAGAAAAAGGCCGCGCCCCTCCTTGGAACGCGGCCTCTCTTGGCTGTTTAGCGACACTTAGTGCGCCATGTCGATTTCCGACACGTTCAGCGTCGACGGTTGCGTGGCGCCTTCAGAATAGGTGCCGACCCAGACGTCGTATTGGCCGGAAACTGGGGTGTCGAACCGCACCGCCGGGTTCAAACCGTTGGAATCGTCGTTGCACACCCAATTGCCTTGCGCGTCGTTGATCACCAGCGTCGTGTCCGCCTCCGACTGCACCGAGAAGATCAGCGGCAGACCGTTCGTGCCCGCCGTGAAGTTCACGCGATAGTCCGGCGCGGTGGCGATGAAGCCAACGCACTCGGGAATCTGATACGCGTTGTAAGGACCGCCGGCGGAAATCGCGACGGAATGCGGATCAGGCATGAAACCCGAGGTGAGTTCGACGGCGCCGTAGGCGGGATCAAGCGAGAAGTCAGGCGCATCCGCCGGCACTTCGTTCGCCGGGCCGCTGACTTCCGAAATATAGAGGCTCGCCGGCGCGAGATCCGACGTGCCGAAACGGCCGACCCAAATCTGATAGCGGCCGCTGCGCGGATGCTCCCAGCTGATCACCGGATTGAGATTGTCGCCGCTGTCGTCGTCGCACATCCACTGGCCGTTCGGGCCTTTGACGACCAGCGTCGTGTCATCGTCGGCGACGACGCCGACATAGAGCGGCAGTTCGCCCGCGCGATAGCGCAGCGTGAAACTGGGGCGCTCGGCGATGAAGCCGCGGCAATTATCGCTCACCGTCGAGACATCGATTGGGCCACCTGCGTTCACGGATGTAACGTGTGGGTCGGGCGTGAAGCCCGAGCGCAATTGCACTTGCCCGAAAGTGCCCTGTGCGCCTGATTGAATATGCTGTGCGTAGGCCGGTGCGGCCATAAGTGTAACAGCCGCTGCCGCAGCCAATACGCGTCCGAATGATGTCATGTAGTTCCCCTGCTGGAGCTTATCCGCGCACGCGCACTCTTCTCCCGCGCGACCTTGAACGCAAGCGCAGACCTGGAGGAAACAAGGCGATTTCAAGGTATTTTGTTACCGGCGCCCAAACAGCTTTTCGATGTCGGCGAGCTTCAGCTCCACGTATGTGGGGCGACCGTGATTGCATTGCCCAGAGAACGGCGTCGCTTCCATCTGGCGTAGCAGCGAATTCATTTCATCGCCGGTGAGCCGGCGCCCGGCGCGCACCGAGCCGCGGCACGCCATCGACGAGCATACCTCCTCAAGCCGTTCTTTCAGCGCATGCGCCTCGCCGAGTTCAGCGATGTCATCCGCCAAGTCCTTCAGCATGCCGGCTGCATCGACATGCCCAAGCAACGCCGGCGTTTCACGCACCAGGATGGCGCCTGGGCCAAAGGCTTCGACAACCAGACCCAATTGCACAAGCTCTTCAGCGCGCGCGACAATCGCCTCCGCTTCACTCGGATCGAGTTCAACCACTTCGGGGATAAGCAAACCCTGCCGGCGAACACCGCCATTGGCGAGCATTTGCTTCATGCGTTCATACACAAGCCGCTCGTGCGCCGCGTGCTGATCGACGATGACAATGCCATCTTCAGTCTGCGCAACGATATATGTTTCGTGAATCTGCGCGCGCGCCGCGCCCAAGGGGAAGAAGCGCGCGTCTTCGTCACTGACTTGGACCGCCGGCATCCTGCCGGCAATCTCTTCCAAGTCTTGCGCCTCAATGCCGGCTGGAAGCCGGTGGTCCGCCGCCTCCACGCGCCCGCTCGGCGCCATGAAATCACCAGCCGCGACGCGCTCTTCCGCCATCTGCCACGCGTGTCCGGCGGGCCGCAGGAACGGCTGCGGCGCTTCGAAGGCGCGCACGGCGTCGAGCGCCGATTGCGCGGTGGTGGTGGACGCGCGATGTCCGGCGGACGCCAAGGCGTGCGAAAGCCCGCCTACGATCAGCCCGCGCACCAGCGCCGCATCGCGGAAACGCACCTCGGTCTTTGCCGGATGCACGTTCACGTCGACTTCATCCGGCGGCAAATCGATGAACAGCGCCGCGACCGGATGGCGGTCGCGCGCCAGCAAATCCTGGTACGCAGCGCGCACAGCGCCGACGATGAGCTTGTCCTTCACCGGCCGGCCGTTGACGAACAGATGCTGGTGCTCACGCGTGCCGCGATGGAATGTCGGCAAGCCGGCAAAGCCTGAGAGCCTTACGGTGTCGCGCGTCTGATCCAGCAGGATGCAGTTCGGCGCAAAATCGGCGCCGAGGATCGCACTCAAACGCGCGCGCCGCCCTTCATTCTCGGGATCGCTCTCCGCCGCAAGGCGCAACGACGTTCGCGCGTCATGCTCCAGCGAAAACGCGACGTCAGGCCGCGCCATGGCGAGGCGCTTCACGACGTCCGAGATCGCCATCATTTCCGCGCGCTCGGACTTCATAAACTTCAGCCGCGCCGGCGTCGCAAAGAAGAGATCGCGCACTTCAACGCGCGTGCCGCTCTCAGTGAGCGCCGCCCACGCCGCGGGCTTCACCGGATGAAGCTGTCCGCCCTCAACCTCGATCGCCCAGGTGTCGTTCACACCGCGCGCCTTCGACGTGATCGCCAATCGCGCCACCGCGCCAATGGATGGCAGCGCTTCGCCACGAAAGCCCATCGTGTGAATGTTCAGGAGATCGACATCGCCACCCGCACTGGCCGTCAGCTTCGATGTCGCGTGCCGCTCCACCGCCAACGGCAGCTCATCGCGCGGGATCCCCCCGCCATCATCCTCGACCGAGATCAGCCCCAAACCGCCGCGCTCGATCCGGATCGCCACGCGTTTCGCGCCCGCATCGAGCGCGTTCTCCACCAGCTCCTTAACGGCGGCGGCGGGCCGCTCGATCACCTCGCCAGCAGCGATGCGGTTTACGGCTTCGGGAGGCAGACGGCGGATGGGCATGAATCGGCGGGACACTAGCAAGGGTGCGGCTTGATTCGGCAGTCGGCAGATCGGCAACCGGCAGTCCGCACACAGCGCGGTCGACCGATTGCCAACTGCCGATTGCCGACCGCCGGTGTTATATCGGAGTCATGCCCGAACAAGAAAAGCCCAATGCGGCGCAGATTGCCTCCCCTTCGTTTCGCCTTGCGGCCTTGGACGAGGATTTCCTCCTCGGCGAATCCATGCGCGGCGTCCGGTTTCTGCTGGAATACGAAAAGGCCGAGCAGATCCTGAAAGCAAAGCGGATCAAATCGACGATCGTCACCTTCGGTGGCGCGCGCGTGCTTGAGAACGGCGGCTCTAAACAGCACGCGCTCTGGTACGCACAAGCGCGCGACTTCGGACGCATCGCATCGGAGCGCGGCGGCGCGATCTGCGACAACGGCGGCGATCTCTACAATGTCATCGCCACCGGCGGCGGACCTGGCTTGATGGAAGCGGCCAATCGCGGCGCGCGTGATGCCGGCGCGCCGACGATCGGCTTCAACATCCGTTTGCCGCACGAGCAAGAGCCCAACGCCTACACCACGCCGGAGCTGACGTTCAACTTCCACTATTTCGCGATGCGCAAAATGCACCTCGCCATGCGCGCCAACGCGCTTGTGGTTTTTCCCGGCGGCTTCGGCACGCTGGACGAAATGTTCGAAATCTTGACTCTGCGCCAAACCCGCAAGGCGCCGCTCATTCCCGTCGTTCTATTCGATGAAAGCTATTGGCGTTCGATCATCAATTTCGACAAGCTCGTCGAACACGGCGCCATCGACGCCGCCGACCTCACGCTCTTCCGGTTTGCCGATGCAGCCGAAGCCACATGGGACGCACTTGTCGAGCAAGGCCTCGGCAAAGCGCACGACGGCAACGCGCCAGAGCTTGTTCGAAAGGACATCTAAGGTTGGCGGAAACACCCTCGCTCAATGTCACTCCCGCCCCTCACAACGAACACGCGAGGTCCTCTATCTAACGATCACTCTCAGCACGAGAGTGAACCGAAGAGGAAAAGTCGTGAAAAAGTACGTTATCGAGCGTCAAATTCCCGGCGTCGACAAGATGGGCGCAAGCGAGTTGTCCGGCGCCGCGAAGACCTCCAATGCCGCCCTCGCGCAGCTCGCGCCGAAGGTGCAGTGGGTTCAGTCCTACGTCGCTCAGGACAAAACGTTCTGCATCTACTTGGCCGAAAATGAAGACCATATCCGCGAACATGCGCGGCTGAGCGGCTTCCCGGCCAACAAGATCACCGAAGTGACCGGCGTCATCGACCCGACGACGGCGCGCTAGCGCATTCGCGCTAGCGCCTGAATTGCGCTAGGGTGGAGGCGGAGCACAAGCCCATGCTGAAAGTCACAGTCGTGATCTTGGGTGACGGCCTCGCCTCCACTGCGGTCGGGCCGCTGGAAGTCTTTTTCGCCGCCGGCATGCTCTTCCCCACCCTGAAAGGTGAGACGCCGAACCAATTGTTCGACGTAACCACCGTATCGCTCGATGGCAAAAGCGTCTCCGCCGCCTACGGGCTCGGCCTGACCCCGCAAAAATCCATCGAAGACATCGAACGAACCGACATCATCATCGTGCCGACATCCGGCATCGAAGTTGACCTCAAACTTATTGAGAATAGCGCACTGCTGCCGTGGCTGCGCAAGCACCATGCGCTCGGCGCCTACATCGCCGGCACTTGCATGGGCAGTGTCTATCTTGCCGAAGCAGGCCTTCTGGATGGCCGCGAAGCGACCACGCATTGGGCGGCCACGCAGGATTTCGAGCGCCGCTATCCGAAAGTGAAGTGGCGGCCTGATCTGCTGATCACGGAGGACTCGCGCCTGCTCTGTTCCGGCGGCGTTACGTCCGCGATCGATGTCAGCCTCTATCTCGTCGAAAAACTTATCAGCCACGACATCGCCGTGCAGACCGCCAAAGCGCTGCTGCATCCGATGCCGCGCATCAATCAGTCTGGCTACGCCGTGTTGCCGCTATCGCCGCCGCATGAAGACGCGCGCATCCGCGAAGTTGAGTCTTATATCCAGAAGAACTTCCGCACCGATCTCGGCATCGAATCTCTCGCCGAGAAATTCGGCATGAGCGGGCGCACATTCCTGCGCCGTTTCAAAGCCGCGACCGGACGCTTGCCGGGCGCCTACGTGCAAGCCGTGCGCGTTGAAGTCGCAAAATCGATGCTTGAGCGCGATCGCGCGTCGGTGCAAACGATTGCGTCTCACGTCGGCTACGAAGACGTCTCTTTCTTCCGCACGTTATTCAAGCGGCTAACCGGCATGACGCCCGGCGATTATCGCAGCCATTTCGGCAAATACAGCATCCGCAAGGCCGACACGCCGGACGCGTCCACGTAAAACTGTACGGATGGCGGATGTTCACGCGGGTCTGAAGACCCGCGGTCCAGGTCGGCGTTATCGCTTCTCGCATTGCGCCGCGTGAAACACGCGCAGCATTTCCGTCGCGACTTCGCGCGCGTGGCCGGATGGTTTGCCGATAAGCTCCGCAAGCGCACGACCAAACAGCCCCGCACCCATGGCCAAAGTCACGCTGATCAGCACCAAGTCTTCCGCTTGCTTGGGCGTCACGTCGCCAAACGAGGCGCGGCGCGCCACCACCTCGCGCACCGCCTCGCGCACATGCGTCATCCGCCGCCACTCGCCGGTCAGTTCGAGCCAAGCCGCCAGGCGCGCCGCGTTCCTGTTTTCGAACACATCGAACAGCGCCTGAAACACCGCCTCTTGCGTGTCGTCGCGCGTCGGGCCGCCCTTGTCCGCCAGCGCCAGCACCTCAGCGATCAACTGCCTGACCATGCGCTCCATCAGCGCCGCATGCAGCCCGTCGATCGAGCCAAAGTGGTGCAACACGCTGGCATTGGCGACGCCAGCCGCCGCCGCTACTTCCGCCAGCTTCAACGCCAGCGGTCCCTCGACCACCAGCAGCCGCTCGGCGGCGGCGAGAATATTCTCCCGCGCATCCTCAGGTGCGCGGCGCACCCGAATCTTACCAGTTTTTCTTATTGACATTTTTGTCAATAAAGCTCAAGTCGCTTCTGAAAGCAATCCTACACGCGAGTTTCCTGTCCCATGGCCACCAAGACGACGCCCGCTGACGTGAAGATTCCGCCGCGCGACATCCGCTTCGATTTCGAAGGCGCCCAGCGTCACTGGCTCGGCGGCGATCCGGTCGGCACCGCCGTGTTCAACGCGCTCTCACTCACCTTCCCGGACGGCGAGCGCATGTTCATCGACGCGGTGCGCCACTATCGCGATCGGGTCGATGGCAAGCTCGCCGAAGACGTGAAGGGCTTTATCGTTCAAGAATCCATTCACTCGCGCGAACATCACACGCTCAACCAACTCATCGACCGCAGCTTCTATCCCGTCGCCGACATCGAGGCCGGCATCAAGGAGCGGGTTGGCATTGCGCGCTCGCGCGGCCCGATGCGCATGCTGCTTTCGACTATCGCGCTCGAACACATCACCTCGATGATGGCCGACATTCACGCCGCCAACCAGCACTTGTTCGACGGCGCGCCTCCCGGCGTCGAGCGGCTGTGGCGCTGGCACGCGATGGAAGAAACCGAACACAAGGCTGTGGCCTTCGACGTGTTCATGGTGGCGACCAAGGATTGGTCGCCGTTCCAGCGCTACTTTCGGCGCTGCATGATCATGGCGATCATCGGCGTCCTTTTCCCACAAAACATCGCCAACTACGCGGCGCACCTTTTGGAAGCCGACGGCTATTCGAAGAAGGACGCGCTGAAAGCCGTGAAGCGCTTCCTCTGGCGCGAACCCGGCATTTTCGGCCGCGGATGGAAACTTTTCTTCGCCTGGTTCAAGCCCGGCTTCCACCCTTGGGATCACGACAACCGTGCTTTGGT
>JADLHI010000421.1 GCA_020848895.1 Hyphomonadaceae bacterium | reverse complement strand
GCCACGAGATGGAGCCGCACGTCGGCCGTCCCGAACACGGCGGCACGTTCGTCGAGGTCACCGACAATCCGTACGTCCGCGCTATCGCGCAAAGCCACATGATCACCGACGTGGATCCGACCTCGGGTCAGCCTACCGATCGCCCCGGCCGGATTTCAGATCACTTCCGCCGCCCGTACCCGAACGAGATCGCCGCGCGCGCCTCGAACGGTGGCGCCGCGCCGCCGGACCTTTCGGTCATCACCTCCGCCCGCCATGGCGGCGCCCGTTACGTGCGTTCGCTGCTGATGGGCTACACCGGCGAAACTGAAGGCACACTGCACCATAACCCGTACTTCCCGGGCGGGCGCCTTGCAATGCCGCCGCCGCTCGCTGACGGCGCGGTGCCGTATGCCGATGCGAATACGCCGCAAACCGTCGCGCAATACGCCACCGACGTCGCGACGTTCCTGCAATGGTCAGCCGATCCGCACATGGAGCAACGCAAGCGCCTCGGAATCGTGGTGCTCGCATTCCTGGTCGCGCTCGCGGGGTTGCTCTTCCTCGCCTACAAGCAAGTCTGGCGCGGCGAGAGCCACTAGCTCGTGATGTAAAATCAAACGGAAACGCCGGCTCTAGGGCCGGCGTTTTTGTTTGGGCTGCGCGTCTGCCTTCGACAGGCTCAGGCTGACGCTATTTCGTGCTGTGGTGAAGCGTCACCCTGAGCTTGTCGAAGGGCGACGTCTCCGGCTGCATCCGTTCTCGCGCACTACCGCATCTCCTGCGCAACGACAGGAGAGTTCATGTCCGCGGCAAATACGGGCAAGGGCGCGGCGATCGTTGCCGCGCTCGCATACGCACTGCTCTGGGGCGGGGCGACCGCTTATCTCTACGCAACCGGCGGCGACTGGAGCTCCGGCGTCGCGGTTATTGTGATTTTTGGCGCGGGGCTTGGCGGCGCCGCCTGGCTGCTCACCCGCGGCGCCCGCGTGCCGCGCATTGACGTGAAGCGGCCTGCGTTCGAGAGCGCCGCCATCCTCGCTTATCTCGCGCTCTACGCCGTTCTTTTCCTCGGCTTCGGCATGACATGGGCGCGCCAAGCGCTGCCCGAAGGCCAACAGCAAGAGCTGCTGGTGATGGGCCTGAAGCTCGGCGCGCATATCGCACTGCCGGCGATCCTGCTCGTGCTGCTTGGCGCCAAGCTCGGCCCAATCACGCAGCTCGGTCTTAGCGGCCGCACATTCTGGCGCACGCTCATTGTGCTCGGCCTCATCATCCTGGCGCTTGTTTGCGTCATCACGCCGAGCCTCAAGCAAATCTCAAGCATCCCGCCGGCGTTCGAGACGATGATCTGGGCCGTGCCGCTGGGCTACATCTGGATCACGCTCGAAGCCGGCGCCTGCGAAGAATTTCTCTTCCGCGCCGTTCTGCAAACCCGGCTTACAGCGTGGTTCAACTCGGCTTGGGCGGGCGTGATCGTGACATCGCTCATCTTCGGCCTCGCGCACGCGCCAGGGCTTTTCATGCGTGGCGGCCCAGGCGTCGATGGCTGGAGCACCGATCCGCTGCAAGTCATCGCTCACACCATTGCCGTGCTCTCGCCGATCGGCCTCACCTTTGGCTTGATCTATGCGCGCACCAAGTCTCTGCTTTTGGTCATTCTGTTGCACGGCTTGGTCGACGTGCTGCCGAACCTCACAGAGTTCGTACGGATTTGGAGATAGGCCGTTCAACGAAAAGCGGCGCGACTTGCGCCGCACCGCTTTCAAGTTTCGTTTGAGATTGCCGTTACGGCGCGCTCGCGCCGACGCCTGTTGGCGTCGCCGTATCCACCGGCAATGGGCGCACGACCGGCCCGCCATTGATCGTCGGCGCAGCCGCAGCGTTCACATCGACCGCGCTGGATTCGCTCGGCAGCTCCTGACGCGCGGCGCTTACCGGCGCATACTGGATCACACCATTCACGCGGCCAGCGCGCGGGCCACGGCGTTGCGCGGCTGCTTGGCGGCGATCGTTGCCCGGCAATGCTTGCGCCAGGAATTGCGTGACGTCGATGAGCGCCGGCGTGTCGCGCACGCCCGGCTCGGGCACGTCGGCATAGAAGATGTGCTGACCGATCGTCTGGCGGCCTTGGCCAATGCGCGCCCAGCGCGGACGCACGCCGCGCGTGTGATAGAAGAGAGCGCCGCCGGTCGGATCGACCGATTGGCCGCCCAACACCTCGCGCGCGACACGGTCAGCGACAAGCCATTCTGGATCGGTGGCGACGCTCGAAGGGTCGCGCGCCAAGCTCTGCACCAAACGCCGGTTCGGATCGTTGCGGTTCCATACGGAAAATTGCTTCGGCGACAGGATCACGGTCGAAAGGTCTTCGCCAAAGCGCGGACCGATGCGGTTGACCATCACGTGCGCCACCGCACGCATGCCGTCTTCGCCTTCACTGCGTGCTTCGCCCCAAACGGTGGCCGCAAGCAAGCGCACTTCGTCTTCATTGAGCACGCGCGGTTGTTCGGTGGAGATCGTGGTTCCCGCGGGTTCCGCCGGAACGAATCCGATGATCGCCCGTTCACCGCTCACCACGGCGGCGAGCGCATCTGGATAGAGCGCGAAGTTCATCGCCGCGGCGAGAACCAGAACGCCGCCCGCGCCCACGGCGTGCAGCGAATGTTTGATCGAGTGCGCCTTAACGCGCGCCCGAGAAATCTTCTTGTTCGGACGAGAAAGTCCGATCCAGCGAGCGGCCATCTTGGTCTCTCTACAGCGCGCGGCGCATCGGAACGCGCCGTGGTTGAAAAAAATCAGGTTGGTGTGGCTCCGCTCGCAGCACGTGCGGACACG
>JADLHI010000420.1 GCA_020848895.1 Hyphomonadaceae bacterium | reverse complement strand
GCGTGCCCAAAGCGGTCAAGGGCGCTGGTGAGGGCCAAGGCGGCGTGGGGGATCGCCGTCATGAACATGACTATGCACGAGCAGGTTTAAGCTCTCGTTCAGAAAGCTGGTGAATGCGTGAAAACCACTCTGGCGGTTGTACGCGCCCTAGTCCCCAGTCCCGAGAACCTAATCCCTAGTTAAGCGTGGATGTCGCGATCCTTCGTTTCCGGCAGGAACAACAGGGCGACCGTTGCGGCAAGCGCCGTGCAGATCACTGGAAACCAAAGGCCCGCGTAGATGGTGCCGGTCGCCGTGTTGATGGCGAACACCGTCGCCGGCAGCAAACCACCGAACCAACCGGTGCCGATGTGATAGGGCAGCGACATCGCCGTGTAGCGAATGCGCGTGGGGAAAAGTTCGACCAGCGCCGCCGCTTGCGGCCCGTAGAGTGCAGTCGCCGCAAGCGCCATCAAGAGGAGCACGCCGATCACGGCGGGCAAATTAGTTTGGTTCGGATCGGCCGCTGCTGGATAGCCCGCCTCTGTCAGCGCCGCTCGCACGCGAGTCTCGACATCGCCGCGGGTGGCGCGGATTTCCGCCATTGGCCGGCCTGTCGCGTCAGCACTTTCAACGACGGTGGCGCCGACACGGATTTGGGCCAGCGCGCCGCTGGGCGCGGCCTGGGTGGTGTAGCTCACGCCCGCGCTGGCGAGCACGCCCTTGGCGATGTCGCACGACGTGGCGAAGAGGCGGGCGCCGCCTGTGAGATCGAGTTGGAAGCTGCAATCGGTGGGATCGGCGACGACGACGACAGGCGAACTTACGGTCGCTTCGGCAAGCGCCGGATTGCCCACGCGCGTCAGCAGGTGGAAACCCGGAAAATAAAGCGCCAGCATGAGCAACATGCCAAACAGCATGACCGGCTTGCGGCCAATCCGATCCGAGAGCGCGCCAAAGAACCAATAGAGCGGCGCCGAGATGAGCACGACGCTCATCATCACGAAGTTCACGGTCTTCGAATCGATCTTGAGGATGCGCTCAAGGTAGAACTGCGAATAGAAGAAGCCAGTGTACCAGACGACACCCTGCGCCATCATGATTCCAAGCAGCGCCAGGAGGACGATACGCAGATTGCGCCATTCGAAAAAACTCTCCGCGTAGGCGCGCGTGGAAACGCGGCCTTCCGCTTGCAGTTGTTTGAAAGCGGGGCTTTCCTCAAGCTGCAGCCGGATCCACACCGAGATCGCCAACAACCCCATCGACAGCAAGAACGGGATGCGCCAGCCCCAGGCGCGGAATGCTTCCTCGCCAATCGTGGCGCGCGTTGCGAAGACGATCGCGAGAGCGCCGATCAAACCGAACGCTGCGGAGATTTGTATCCAGCCCGTCGAGGCGCCGCGTTTGGCATGCGCGGCGTGCTCGGCGACATAGATGGCCGCGCCGCCATATTCGCCGCCGAGCGCAAAGCCCTGCAACACGCGCATCGAGACGAGCAGGATAGGCGCCCAGATTCCGACCTGTTCCGCCGTTGGCAAAAGGCCGATCGCGAACGTCGCCAAACCCATGATCGTGATCGTGATTAGGAACGCGCCTTTGCGCCCCGTCGAGTCACCGATCTTGCCGAACACCAACGCGCCGATCGGGCGGACGATGAAACCCACCGCGAAGGTGAGCAGCGTGAAGACAAATGCTTGTGCGTCCGGGAGGCCGGCGAAGAAGACGGGTGAAATCACCGACGCCAGCGCGCCATAGACAAAGAAATCGTACCACTCGAACACAGTGCCCGCCGCGCTCGCCAGCACCACTTGGCGCATCTTTGCGGGCGATACGTCATGGCTGGTCTGCGCAGGCGCGGACGTGTCGGTCATAGGTCTGTTTCCCCCCGCCTATTCAGGCGCTTTTGTCGCTGATCCGCCGCCCTTACGCCCGGTTGTCAAGCCGGAACGCACCGTGTTACTTCGCGCGCGCGTCAGGGGGTCCGCGTCGGAGAGCGCAGCGGCCCCGTTGGCGTTTGGGTTTTCCCCAAGCGGCGTCATCCAAGCAGCGGGCGGTCCAGCGGATCGTCAGCCGCGAGAGCAGCGAGACAGGCGTGGCTGATAGATTTGATGGCGAAGTTTCCGAGGCCGCCGGCCGCTACGCGCGTGCTGTGTTCGATTTAGCCAAGGATACCAAGCAGTTAGAGGCTGTGGAGCAGGACTTCGCAAAGTTCGCCGCCGCCTGGAAGGAAAGCGCCGATCTGCGCGATGTGGCCCGCTCACCCCTGATCGACCCTGTGGAAAAGTCCAAGGCCCTGGTCGCCGTTGCTGAAAAGCTCGGCGTTTCCGATCTCGGCCGCAAAACCATTGGCACCGTAGCCCAGAATCGCCGCGCCGCGGAGCTGCCGGCCATCGCCTCCGCCTACCGCGCCCTCGTGGCCCGCGAGCGGGGCGCCCGCCAAGTCGAAGTCGTCTTCGCCCGCCAGCCGGGCGAGCAAGAAAAGAACGCCGTGGTCGCGGCGCTGGGCGAAAAGCTTGGCGCCAAGGTCGAAGCAGAAATCAGCGTCGATGAGAGCTTGATCGGTGGGTTTGTCGCCCGCGTCGGCTCTCGCCAATTCGACGCTTCCGTCAAAGCCAAGCTGGACGCTCTGCGTCTCGCCCTGAAATCCGCCTGAGGAGTACGTAATGGACGTCCGCGCCGCAGAAATTTCCGCAATCCTCAAAGAGCAGATCAAGGGCTTCGGCGCTGATGCCAAGGTCTCCGAGATCGGCCGCGTGCTGAGCGTCGGTGACGGTATCGCTCGCGTCTATGGCCTCGAGAACGTTCAGGCCGGTGAAATGGTTGAGTTCCCGGGCGGCGTGAAGGGCATGGCCCTCAACCTCGAACGCGACAACGTCGGCGTCGTTATCTTCGGTGACGACCGCGGCCTGAAGGAAGGCGACACCGTTAAGCGCCTCGGCGAAATCGTCGACGTCCCGGTGGGCAAAGGTCTGCTCGGCCGCGTGGTCGACGCGCTCGGCAACCCGATCGACGGCAAGGGCCCGATCAAGGCTGAGAAGCGCGCCACCGTCGACGTCAAGGCGCCGGGGATCATTCCGCGTAAGTCGGTGCACGAGCCGATGCAGACGGGCATCAAGGCGATCGACGCGTTGATCCCAGTCGGCCGCGGCCAGCGCGAGCTGATCATCGGCGACCGCCAAACCGGCAAGACCGCCGTCGCGCTCGACACCATGATCTATCAGCGCGAAGCGCATGACCGGAACGCGCCGGAGAG
>JADLHI010000419.1 GCA_020848895.1 Hyphomonadaceae bacterium | reverse complement strand
TGCAGCGCCCACGGCAGCATGCCTTCGCGAAACTCGGTGACCTGCTTGCCATCCTTCAGCACGATCGCGTCCTTGCCGACAAGATCAATCCGGCTGACGTGGCTGTCCAAATTGATCCGCACCATCGGCCAGTTCAGCCGCGCCGCGACCTGCTCCACGTGGGTCGACTTTCCCGTGCCGTGGTAGCCCTGCACCATGACGCGCCGGTTGTAGGCAAACCCCGCCAGGATCGCCAACGTCGTCTGCGGATCGAAGCGATAGGCTGGATCGATCTCCGGTACGTATTCGGTCTTCTTCGAGAAGGCCGGGACCTTCATGTCGCTCTCGACGCCGAAATCGCGGGCCGAAACCGTTTTGTCTGGCTTGGCGGAAAGTAGATCGTCAGCTGCAGTCATGTCGGGGAAATGCCTTGGGAGGGTTCGCGCGCCAGCTTAACGCGCCGCAGCACGTCAGGAAAAGCGGCTAAATGACGAGAGTTAGACCAGCCCGCCGGCCTTCAGTGTCTGATAGGCCTTCAACACCTTCTGCAGGTTCTGCTCTGCCCCACGGTCACCGCCGTTGGAATCCGGGTGCCAGCGTTTCACCAGTTCCGCGTACTTGGCGCGGACCTGTGGGCCGGTGGCGTTTTCCTCAAGCTCCATCGCCTCAAGCGCCAGAGCCTGCAGCCGCGTCAGCCGCCGGCGTGATTTGACCGGGGCCGCATTGGGGTCGCCGCCGAACATGCCGAACGGATCGCCGGCGCCGGTTACAGGCTTGCCGCGCCCGGCGGCAGCGATCCGGTCACCCCGCCCGCCACGGAAGGTCCAGGTCGGGCGGTGGCCGATTTCTTCCTTCTTTTGGAAATCGGCCTTCTCGGCCTCGGACATGCCGTCGAAATAGTTCCAGCGTTTGTTGTAGTCGGCCGCGTGCTGGGCGCAGAACTGCCAAAACTCGTTAGCACGCTCTCGGCTTTTCGGCGCACGATGCAGCCCCGGGCTGTTACACCCTGTATGATCGCACTTGCGCTCACTCGGTTCGGGTTCTGCTTTCGCGACGCCGGCCTTGCCGGCCTTCTTGACGCGAATGTCCACGAACTTAGGACGGTATGAGAACGTCTCAGCCATTGGGTAGACCAGTATGGGCGCCAGAGGTTAAGCGGACAAGGAATTGACAGAGCACAAATCGCATCTTTCGCGCGCTTCGCGCATTGAAACGCAGCTTCGCGCACGTTTCTCGCCCGTTCACTTTGTGTTGACGGATCAATCCGGCATGCACGTCGGTCATGCCGGCGCGCGCCCTGGTGGGGAAACTCACTATCACTTGGAGATGCACGCGGAAGCCTTCGAAGGGCTTTCCCGCGTCGCGCGTCAACGCTTGGTTTACGACGCGCTTCGTGAAGAATTCGACACAGGCTTGCACGCGCTCTCGCTCGACCTCAAAACAGCGGCCGGCGCATAGGTTCGCGGCGCGGGGAGCGGAATGCTGCGGCGTACATTGGCATGGATTGCCGCTGTGATAGCGGGCGTGGTGCTCGGCTTGGGTTCGGCCTGGGCGGTGCTGAAGTTCGGTGGCCAGGGCTTCACCGAGCATTATGGCCGCTGGGTGTTCAGCCGCGCCGCCGGCTCGACTGCCGCCGGCCCGTATACGCGCGCCATCATCGCGCGAGATGGATTGCTGGCGCTTTCCGCGCGCGAGGCTGTCTATTTTTCGCTCTACACCGACGAACACGACCGCCCTCTCAGCGAGAGCTGCATCTATGAGCTAAATGGCCCACCGCTCGACGCGCGCTGGTGGTCGGTGACGCTCTACGCCGACGATAACTTCCTCGCACGCAACGGCGACAATGCGCACTCGATCGACGCAACGCGCGTCGGCAACGATGCGCCGTGGTCCGCGCGCATTTCGCCAGTTCGCGGCGACGCGACCAACTGGCTCTCCTCTCGCGAAGCCCGGCGCGGTTTTGTCATCATGCTGCGCGTCTACAACCCGCAGCGCGACTTCCACCCGAGCGAAGAAAGCCTTCCCGTCCTGACCACCGTTTCATGCGCCGGAGATCCGCCATGAAGTGGGGAAAATACATCCTCGGCGGGCTGATCGTTGCCGTCATCGCGCACTTCGCCGCGATCATCGCCGTGCCGCGCGTCTTGATGAACATCGCCATGCAGCGTTTCGGTGAAGGCGGAGAGAACGTCTGGCATTTGGCCGATCGCGTGACCGTCGCTACGCAGAAGATCGTGCGCTCGTCACCGGACTTTGCCTATTCCGCCTGCGTCTACGATCTGAGCAACGGCCCCGTCGTCATCTCCGCCGCGCCCTGGGGCGAATACTGGTCGCTCTCGCTCTATGGCGACAACACCGACAATTTCTTCGTCATCGATGATCGAGAGGCGCACTACGGCGCCGAGATCACGCTGGTAAAGCGCGGTTCGCCACATCCCGAAGGCGCTTCGATGGTAGTCGAAAGTCCCAGCGTACGCGGCATCGCGCTGATGCGCCGCCTCGCGCCAACCGCGAGCACCTACAGCGCGGCGGCGGAAGTTGCGGCCGAGGACGTCTGCGCCAGCGTCGCGCGGCTCACGAACTAAGGGCAATATGGAGCGCGGGCGTCCTCGCCCGCAGGGAGCGCGCCACAATCTTTGGAGCGTTGCGCGTGTTTGTGGGGCCATGCGGGCGAGGACGCCCGCGCTCCATGGACTTATCCCCGCTCTAGAACTCCGCTGCCCGCAGCGCCGCCAAGCGCGCGAACAGCAACGTCACCGCCTTGCGCCGCGCACCCGCGAGCTGACGCACCGGGCTATCGCGCAAGATCGCGCCGCCAAAGCCATCGGCAACGATCAGCCCGCATTCTTCCGGAATGATCTCACGCGGAAAATTCTCGGTCACGCCGAAGAAAAAGCGATCGCAGTAATCGACGTACTCGGGCCATTTTGAGTCACAGGCATAATCTTCGAGACACGATTTCGTCTCGACGATCCAGATCTCCCCCTGCGGCGTCAGCGCCATCACGTCGGCGCGGCGGCCGTTCGCAAGCGGAACTTCGAGAATTGGCGCCAGCCCACGCTCCACCAGCATGCGCGTGACACCGCGCGCAAGCGCGGCCGTTACGTCTGGGCGCGATAGTGGAAGCCCGTCATCCATGCGCGCATTGTCCCACTCCCCGCGTGCGCGAACAAGCGTTCCGGGCTGACCCGCTTACCAACGATTATGGACCTTCTCGGCAAAGCCGAGGAGGTCCGTGATCGTGAGCGTCTCGCCATCGTCAAGCACGACCTGGCCGTTGAAGCGGCCAAAAACCTGATTTTGCTTCGATGCGATCAGCCCCATGTCCGCATTGGACGCGCGATCGACAATCGGCGCGAACGTAAGTTCAAAGCGCCCGTCGCTGCTGCTGAAGCGCCACGGCGCCGCATCGAGCGCGCCTTGCGGCAAATGAAACGTCACCTGCTCCAGCTTGTGGGCGCGGCCATCGACAAACAGCATATTTTCCGTCGCGGCCGATGTGTCGCCGAAGCCGTAGCCGATATTGAAGCCGAACAGCCGGCCATCGACGAAGCCGGACGCCGATCCCCAGTACCAGGTGTTGTCGTAAGTCCACGCCCCGCGCCCCCAGTCGAGCACGCCAAGCGCTTCTTGCGGGCGAAACACGAAACGCTCGCCGCCAATGTTCACAACTCCATCCGCGCGCAGGCAATTGATCTTCTGATTGTAGTAGAATGATCGCGGCGCGCCCGCGAACGGCGTCGCGATGACCATGCGGTCCATGGGTGGCTGCATCAGCCGCAGGTCCGCTTCGAGGCCTTTTGCGTCGCCAAACGCCGGCGCACGCACCTGCACCCGCCTGGCGCCAGGCTCATGCGTGTAGCGAATATCGAGTTTGCCGTGCATCACGTGCACATCGCCCGCGTCAGCGCTCTCGGGCATGCGCATCTTTCCCATCGGGAACGGCGCCATCACGTCGTGGCTCACATACGTGCGGGCGCGAAAGTCGAACCAGGTGACGCCCAGAAATCCAAGATAGTCGTTATCCGCGACCGTGACGGCCAAGCCGTAGTCCTGCGCCAGCACGCAATAATAGTCCCACTCCTTGATCCGCAGCGGATGCGCGCGCACAGCGCCGCGCCGATAGCGCCGAACCTCTTCGGTCGCCCAGCCGCGTTCCACCAGCGCGCCGCGCCCATCGAGAAGATCGCCGCGGCCCATCCTGTGCTGCACCAGCCCATGCTCCGCTAAAACGAATGCTTCATCCCGCCGCGACAATATCCGTCGCGGCGAAATCCGCGCCCTTGAACAGAAGCGGCTCGGCGCGCGTTTTCGACAGAGCGTAAGCGAAGCAATCAGCAAGGTTCAGCCCTGCCTTGTGCCTGCCCTTACCGAACCTGTCGAATGCCTCGCGCGCCGCCGCCGCCTGCACGGAATCGACAGGCTCGATCACCACCTGCATGTCGGTAAGAAAAGCGTTCAGGCGCTGCACCCCTTCGTCGCCACGTCGCCGCGCAACGATGTGCGCTTCCAGGAGGTTTATCGGTGAAAGACGGCGCATAGCAGCCGCCTCGATCAAGTCGGCGAACGCCGCCGCTTCGGGTTCGGCCTCAAGGATCGCGACAATGGCCGAGGCATCAAGGATCATCAGCGCGGCAGACCGTGCTCATCATAATCGAGGATTTCCTCGGGTGTACGGTCGTCGAGAACCGGCAGCTTGCGGTATTCTTCCGCGATTTTCAGCAATCGCTCCGCCAAACCCGGGTCTTCCTTCGCCGCTGCCGCCGGAGCGCGGGCAAGCTCCGCTTCCAGGGCGGCGTTCACCGCTTCGGCCACGCCCACGCCGCGCCGGCGCGCCAATTCGCGCGCGAGCCGCTCAGTCTCGGGGTTTTCGATGGTGATGGACATAGCGCCATTCTACCACGCCGACGCTGCGCGGAGAAGCGCGGGCCCACAACGGAAACTCACCAGCGGAATCCGCCGCCGCTCCCCTCACTCGGCAGCGACGGCAGCCGCTTTCACATCGCTCAGCGCGCCGGCATTGATGCCGAAATTGATCGTCTTCAGATATTGGATGCCTTCGTCAGCGATCGCATCGCCAACCATCTCATCGCCTTCGGCTTTGAACTCGTCGAAGTCGATGTACATCGCATAGAAGCTCTTGGTGCGATCAGTGATGATGCCGGCGTTCCAGAGCGTCTTCACCAGCACGCGGAAGATGTTGGTGCCTTCTTTCATATGCTCGCGGCGCGCTTCGTCGGTGGCGACTTCCTGGAAGCCCGCCATGACCTTGTCCGGATCCAAGCCGAACTGCGCATAGATCGCGGTCATCTGGTGCGGCGCGACGAGGTTGAACAGCAGGGTCTGGAAGCAGTGCGCCGCCCAGTTCTCGACGATCTCATGCTCTTCGGCCGAGAGCTTCGGGATGGTGCGGTCGGCCCAGATCGTCCCGAACTTGTGGTGAAACGCTTCGTCGGTCATCACGAGCTGCGTCAGACGCTTCACCAGCGGATCTTCCCACTCTTTGAAGATCGTCGCGAACGCGCCCATGGCGAGGCCTTCGACGAGCATCTGCATGCCGAT
>JADLHI010000418.1 GCA_020848895.1 Hyphomonadaceae bacterium | reverse complement strand
TCGGACGCCGCTCGAAATTGCCGCCGCAATTGGGGCACTGGCCTTTCAGTTCGCCATCCGCGCACGATGCGCAAAATGTGCATTCGAAGGTGCAGATACGGGCGTCGGCGCTGTCGGGCGGCAGATCTCGGTTGCAGTTCTCGCAATTGGGACGAAGCGCGAGCATCAGGCGGCGCCCGTCAGATGTTCGATCGCTTCGCGGCGCTGTTGCGCGAAGGCGGAAAAGAGTTGCTTTACCGCAGCGACGGTTTTTTCTTCCGCGATCTCGGGACGCCCGCAATTGAACGGCGGCGCCGGCGCGTATTCGATTGCGAGTTGGATCATTTTTGCGACGTCTTCCCCAGCAAGCTCCGCGGCGATGGTAAGCGCGATGTCGATGCCCGCGGTGACTCCGCCGCCGGTGATGACATTGCCGTCGCGCACGACGCGCGCATCATCGGGGATAGCGCCGAACATGGCGAGAAGTTCGCGATAGGCCCAGTGGCTGCCTGCGCGCTTGCCGGTGATCAAGCCCGCGGCGGCGAGGATGAGTGAACCGGTGCAGACGGAGGTGATGTACGTCGCGCCCTCGCCCAGCCGCTTCACCTCAGCCATGAAAGCCTGATCCTGCATCGCTTCAGTTTGTCCGGGGCCGCCAGGGATCATGATCATGTCGGCGCTGGCCACATCGCTGAGCTTGGTGAGATCGGCGAAGGCGAGGCCCATCTCCGTTTGCAGCACACCGCCATCTTTCGACGCGATGATCGCCTCGGTGTTGGGCACGCGCGCCAGCACTTCGTAGGGGCCGGTGAAATCGAGTTGGGTGAGGCGCGGATAGAGAATGAAGACGATGCGGGTTTTGGCCATGGCCGGGAGACCTCCATTGACAGGCGCATAGTGGCGCGCGAAGGCTTTGGCTGAAATGTCAAAGAAGCCTCGTTTTCCGCCAAGGCCCCGAAAAATCCTGATGGTGCTGTTTCCCGGCTTTCAGATTGTCGACGCGGCAGGGCCGATCGGCGCATTCGAAATCGCGTTGCGCTTTGCGCCGGGCGCTTATGAACTTCGCACCGTCGCGCGCGCCGCCGGACTCATCCCCTCATCGTCTGGCGTACCGATGCCGGCGCAGGCCATTGGCCGCGCCAACGCCGACACCTACATCGTTGTCGGCGGGAACGGCACGCGCGAAGCGCTGCAGGACGAAACCCTCATCCGCGCGATCGCAAACGCGCCCTCGCGCGCACGCCGTGTGGCGAGCGTGTGCTCCGGCGCTTTCTTGTTGGCGCAAGCTGGATTGCTCGCAGGTAAGCGGGCGACGACACATTGGCGGCGCGCGGCGCAGTTCGATCAAATGTTTCCAGATGTGCGCGTCGAGGCCGACTGCATCTACGTGAAGGATGGCGCGATATGGACGTCGGCGGGCGTCACGGCCGGTATCGATCTCGCGCTGGCGATGATCGCTGAAGATCTCGGTGAGGACGTCGCGGCGAATGTGGCGCGCGAGATGGTGGTCTACGCCAAGCGCCCAGGCGGCCAGGCGCAACATTCGGCCCTGCTCGATCTGGATGCAGGCGCATCGCGCTTTGCGCCGCTGAACGCGTGGATGCGCGAACACTTGGGCGAGGACCTCTCAGTCGAACGGCTCGCCGCGAAAGCGGCGATGAGCCCTCGCAATTTCGCGCGGGCGTACGCTGCGGAAACCGGGGTGACGCCAGCAAAGGCGGTTGAGCGGCTGCGCGCCGAGAGAGCGCGCGCGGCGCTGGCGCAGGGCGGCGCGATCCAGGAGATCGCGCGCAAGATGGGCTTCGGCGATCCCGAACGCATGCGCCGCGCCTTCGTGCGCCTCTACGGCGCCCCGCCTGCCGCGATGCGAAGAACGATGCGCGGCGCTTGACGGCGCAACGGTTCCGGCAGACGAACGCCGCCATGGCTGATCAGCAAAAAACCATCTTCGTCACCGGCGCCGGCTCAGGCATTGGCCGCGCCACCGCCAAACTCTTCGCCGATCGCGGCTATTTCGTCGGCCTCTTCGACGTCAATCCGCAAGGCCTCGAAGAGACTGCCGCGATGTTGCCCGAGGGGCAGCGCATTTCGATGACATTCGACGTGCGCGACCGCGCCGGCTGGAAGCGCGCCGTCGAAACCTTTGGCCAAGCCACCAACCGGCGCATGCATGTGCTCTTCAACAATGCCGGCGTCGGCAAAGGCGGCTTCATCGATGAGATGACCGATGAAGACATCGATCTCGTGCTCGACGTGAATCTGAAAGGCGTCATCAACGGCGTGAATGCGGCGTTGCCGCTGCTCCGCGAAACGCCGGGCGCCCGCATCGTCAACACCGCTTCTGTCGCCGGCGTCGTCGGCGCGCCGCGCATGTCGATTTATTGCGCGACGAAGTTTGGCGTGCGCGGACTAACTGAAGCGCTCGACGCCGAACTCACGCGCTACGGCATCCGCGTCACCAGCCTCATGCCCTGGTTCATCGACACCGCCATCCTCGACGGCTTCCCCGCCGAAGGCTCAAACCGGCGCGTGCGCGATGCGCTGAACGAAACCAAGACGCCGATCTATCCAGTCAGCATGGCGGCCGAGCGCGCGTGGGACGCCGCCCACGGCAACGAGTTGCACTATATGGTTGGTCAGGAAGCCGAACGCGCACGCTTCTTTGCTCGGTTCTTCCCGAGCCTCATGCGCAATCGGATCAAGAAAACCTTCGGCGAAGAAGCTTAGGTCGCGACTTCGCCCGCCGGCGTCGCGGTGTTTTGTGCGCTCGTGTCGGTCGCGGCTTCGGTCGAGGCGGGCGGCGCCGCCTCTTCTGTCACGCCGCCTTCAACGCCCTGCACGGCGGCGTCAGACGCTTCCGGGATCAGTTCGTCGGCGCCCTCGCTACGGCGCGAGCCCAGTGAGCCGCGCCGACGGGCGAGCGCTTCTTGGTAATGAGCGCGCTCCGAGCGGTTCGGGAAGCGATAGAAGACGTGGCTTTCGATCGTCGTGGTTTCGACGAGGCCCGAATTCCAGACCGGGTTCACAGCCAGCGTATGGTAGTGCGTTGCGCCTTGCGTGATCGGGCGGGTGTAGCCTGACATCACAGCCGTCGCCACGCGCTGCGCGCGATCCCAGGCGCGGCCGCGCGGACGATGATCGATCGAGCCGTCGCAGGTGAAGGTGAACTGGCAACCGGTCGAACGGTGCGAACCTTGGTAAACGACGCCGCAGACCGAGTTCGGGTAATAGCCCGAACGGACACGGTTCATGATGACTTCGGCGACAGCGATCTGGCCGCGCTGGCTCTCGCCGCGCGCTTCGTAATAAATCGCCTGCGCCAGGCAGTTCTGCTGACGCGCGTCGATCTGCTGCTGGGTCGGAACGGCCGGCGTCGTCGGTTGTTGTTGCACTGTCGAAGGACCGCGCAGAACCGCTTGCACCATCATGGCGCGGGCGTCTGGGTTCTCGAACAGCGTGGATTGACCGCGCGCGCGCAGACCATCGCTGGTGCGGAAGGACGTAAGTTCGACATGCGCGTCCGGATCGGACGCCAGCAGCTCTTGCTCGAACTGCGCGGCAAACGCAGTCGACGTTGCGGCCCACTCGGCGCCGTCCCGTTGCTCAGCGGCGCGATGAGAGATCACAGGCATCGCGACTGCAGCAGCCGCCAAGCACATGATCGTCGCTGCGCCCTGGCGCACGGCCAGAGGGTTCCGTTCGATCTCTACCATTACCTGGGTCCGAATCTCGCCCGCAAGAATAGTCAGTCGACGCCAGAACAACGATAAATGCATTAAGCCCCGCTTAATCGTGTGCAGTTTTGGCACAAACGATCGCCAAATATTCCGCAGCAGCCCAGAATGTTTCGCCTGAGGAATATTGTGACCTCGGGCTTCGGCGGGATACAGGACGCGCGCGCGAGGGGCGATTGACTTTTTGTTCATAGTCTCGCCTCCCGCCTGAACTGGGCCATTTCTGTCGGCGGGTGAAACCGAGAGGTCACGCCGAGAAAGGCCAAAGCCCGCAAAGTCTTGCGAAGCTCGTGCCAGTTCACCAACGAGGCGAATTAGGCCGCGACGGCGGGTCGCGCCGGCCGCAGGCGGGTGACGCGACGTTACTTCATCGCCGTCCGTGCGAAACGCCTCCCCTTCCCGGGAGGGGAGGACCATGCGCCCCACCCCCAAAAAGGAAGATCCGGCGGGCGGGGAGGAGCCTCTATTTCTTTCCGCTAAGGGCCGCTTGGGCGGCAGCCAGACGGGCAATCGGAACCCGGTACGGCGAGCACGAGACGTAATCGAGGCCGGCGCGCTCAAAGAACGCCACCGAGGCGGGGTCGCCTCCATGTTCTCCGCAAATGCCAAGCTTCAGCCCCTGCCGGGCGGCTCGCCCCCGTTCGCAGGCGAGCCGAACCAGCTCCCCGACACCCTCGGCATCGATGGAGACGAACGGATCGGCTGTTAACACTTGGGTATCGACATACGTTCCCAGGAAGCGTCCGGAATCGTCCCGAGACACCCCGAGCGTGGCTTGGGTGAGGTCGTTTGTGCCGAAGGAAAAGAACTCGGCGGCCTCGGCGATCTCGCCCGCCTTTAGCGCGGCGCGCGGCAGCTCGATCATCGTGCCTACCAGGTACTCAACCTTGCGCCCGCGTTTGGCAAACACCTCGGCCGCAACGGCGTCGACGCGGGCTTTGAGGAGTTCCAACTCGCGCTTGGTGATCACGAACGGGATCATGATCTCCGGAATCGGCGCCGCGCCCTGCTCGGCAACGTCGAGCGCCGCTTCGAACACGGCGCGCGCCTGCATCTCGTAGATTTCGGGATAAACGATCGCCAGCCGGCAGCCGCGGAAGCCGAGCATCGGATTGCTCTCGGCCAGCTGCTTCACGCGCGCGGCGAGCCAATCGGGCGTCACGCCAAGCGTCGGCGCAACTTCGCCAACGCCCTTCTCGTCATGCGGCAGGAATTCGTGCAGCGGCGGATCGAGGAAACGGATGGTCACCGGCCGGCCGGCCATCGCTTTGAAGATGCCGACAAAGTCTGCGCGCTGATGCGGGAAGAGTTCGCCAAGCGCCTTGGTGCGCGCGGCTTCGGTTTCGGCGATGATCATCTTGCGCACCGATACGATGCGCGCTGGATCGAAGAACATGTGTTCGGTCCGGCAAAGGCCGATGCCTTCGGCGCCAAACTTCACCGCGACATCCGCATCCTTGGGACCATCGGCGTTCGCGCGCACCTTCAGACGTCGCGCGCCATCGGCCCATTCCATGACGGTGGCGAAATCGCCGGTGAGTTCGGGCTCGACCATCTGCGCTTCGCCGAACAGCACTTCGCCGGATGACCCATCGACGGTGATCGTCTCGCCAGCCTTGATCACGCGTCCGCCGGCGCTGAACTCGCCGGCCTTCATGTTAATGCGCACATCGCCGGCGCCCGACACGCAAGGGCGGCCCATGCCGCGCGCGACAACCGCCGCGTGGCTGGTCATGCCGCCGCGCGCCGTCACGATCGCTTGCGAGGCGTGCATGCCGTGAATGTCTTCCGGGCTCGTCTCTTCGCGGACAAGGATGACCTTCTTGCGGTCCGCCGCGAGCTTTTCCGCTTCATCCGGATCGAACACAACGATGCCGACTGCCGCGCCTGGTGAAGCCGGCAAGCCTTTGCAGACGATGTCGCGGCGATAGCCCGGCGCGATCGTCGGATGCAGCAATTGATCGAGCGCCGCCGCATCGACACGCAGCACCGCTTCATCTTTGCTGATAAGGCCCTCGCCCACCATGTCGACGGCGATCTTCAGCGCGGCTTTCGCGGTGCGTTTGCCGTTGCGGGTCTGAAGCATGTAGAGCGTGCCGCGCTCGACCGTGAACTCCAGATCCTGCATGTCGCGATAGTGGGCTTCGAGCTTCTGGTAGGTGCGCTCAAGCTCGGCGAACACTTGCGGCATCGCCTCCTCAAGCGATTGGCCCGTTTCTTTCATCTCTTCGCGCGCGGCTTTGGTCAGCGCCTTCGGCGTGCGAATGCCGGCGACGACATCTTCGCCCTGCGCGTTAATCAAAAACTCGCCGTAGAACGTCTTTGCGCCGGTCGAGGGATCGCGCGTGAACGCAACGCCGGTCGCGCTCGTCTCGCCCATATTCCCGAACACCATCGCCTGCACATTAACGGCGGTGCCCCAGCTTTCGGGGATGTTGTTGTGCTTGCGATAGAAGATCGCGCGATCGTTCATCCAGCTTGCGAACACGGCGCCGACAGCGCCCCAGAGCTGATCTTTCGGATCGGACGGAAACGGCTTGCCAAGCTGACGCTCAACAGCGCGCTTGTATTCCTTGACGACGGCCTTCCAATCATCCGCATTCATCTCGGTATCGGATGAATAGCCCTGCAGATCCTTCTGCGAGCCGAGGATTTCTTCAAACTCGCCATGCTCCAGTTCGAGCACGACATCCGAGTACATCTGAATGAAGCGCCGGTAGCTATCGTACGCAAAGCGCGCATCGCCAGAGAGCTTGGCCAAACCTTCAACCGTCTCGTCGTTGAGACCAAGGTTCAGCACCGTGTCCATCATGCCCGGCATCGAGGCGCGCGAGCCAGAGCGCACGGAAACCAGCAGCGGGTTCGCGAGGGCGCCGAAACCCTTGCCGGCTTTCTTCTCAAGCGCCGCCATCGCCGCATCGACTTGGCCCGCGAGGTCCGCCGGGTAAGCGCGCTTGTTGGCGTAGAACGCGGTGCAAACTTCAGTGGTGATGGTGAAGCCAGGCGGCACTGGCAGCCCGAGCTTCGACATCTCCGCCAGGTTCGCGCCCTTGCCGCCGAGCAGCGCCTTCATCGACGCATCGCCCGCGCTTTCGCCGCCGCCGAACCCGTAAACCCACTGCTTCGTCATCACATGCTCTCTTCTCCCCCTCTCCCTTGCGGAGAGGGGGTTGGGGGGTGAGGGGCGTCGAGGCGAGCGCGCACTTCAGCGACAACCCACGCCGGCCGATCCCACACGTCGTTATTCAGAAAACGCAACACGCGGAAACCTTGTGTAGCTGCGTAGATGGTTTTCGCCTTGTCGTTCTCTTGAACGTCAGCGCGCTCATGGATCGAGCCATCGATCTCAATCAACAACCGCGCGCCATAACAGGCAAAATCGAACACGTAGTCGCCGATCGGAACCTCTTTTCGAAAGCGCACACCTTCGATCTCACGCAGCAGCAGCCACAACTTCTTTTCCGACGGCGTCAGTTCCTTGCGCAGCTCCTTCGCGCGAAGCTTCGTGCGCGTCCGATCTTTCTGTCGCAGCCCCTCGCTTGGATCAGGCGCCCATCCCTTCGCGCGCCGGCTCTTTCCTTCCTCCCCCCTTGCGGGGGAGGTGTCCGCGGAGCGGACGGAGGGGGGGCGATCGACTTGGTGCGCAGGTTCGGATGGAGCCGCGAAATCCTTTCGCCCCCCACCCCCTACCCCCGCCCCGCGAGGGGGCGGGGATGATTGAGCATCGCGTCGCTCGTTCATCCCTCGATCTTCGAAAAGTCCGCTACCTCTGACAGCGCCTCACGTAACCGCGAGAGCAGCAAAAGTCTATTGCGCCGCAGCATCGGATCGTCGGCGTTGACCATGACTTTGTCGAAGAAGGCGTCCACCGGCGCGCGGAGCTGGCTG
>JADLHI010000417.1 GCA_020848895.1 Hyphomonadaceae bacterium | reverse complement strand
CCCGCGGCATGATCGAAATGCGCATGCGTATTGAGCAAGATGCGCACATCGCTCGGCTCGAAACCCAATGCACTGAGATTGGCGAGCACCTGCGGCGCGGTCTCCGCATAACCGCCATCGATCAAGATCACGCCATCGCCGGTGTCGATCGCGTAGGACGCAACGTCGGACGCGCCCACCCAATAGACACCGCGCGCTATCTCGACCGGCGGCTCGGGATGATTGTCCTGCTGCGCAAACGAATACGCGCGCTCAAGCGCCGCCGGCGAAAGCCAGAACGTTAGCGCTACAACGCCAAGCGCCGCCGCGATCCCCAAGACGATCCGCAGCAGCGTCTTCAGCATTGCAATACCCTAGCGGAGTTTTTCGACCTGGCCGTATTCCAGATCGACCGGCGTTTCGCGGCCGAAGATCATGACCGCAACCTTCAAGCGGCCGCGCTCTTCATCGACTTCCGAAACCATGCCCTCGAAGCTTTGGAACGGACCGTCCGAGACCTTCACCTTCTCGCCGATCTCGAAATGAATGAGCTGACGGGGTTTTGCCGCGCCGACTTCCGCCACGCGGCCCAGGATGCGCTCGACTTCGCGATCGGAAACCGGCTGCGGCTTGTTCTGTGTGCCGAGGAAGCCCGTTACTTTCGGCGTGTTCTTGACCAGGTGGTAGGCCTCGTCGGTCATTTCCATCTTCACCAGCACGTAGCCCGGGAAGTGGCGATGCTGGCGCACCTTCTTTGAACCGCGCACGACTTCGGTGACTTCCTCGGTCGGCACCTGAATGTCTTCGAATTGCTCTTCGAGACCTTGGCGCCCCGCCTGGTCGCGGATCGCTTCGGCGACCTTCTGCTCGAAATTTGAATACGCGTGCACGATGTACCAGCGCGCCTTGCCGCCGTATCGCGCCTGCGGAGCCGCCGGCTGTTGTTGTTCCTCGACCATCGTCTCAACCACCCAGCGTGAAGCTCAAAATGAATTGCATGAACAGGCGCAGCAGCGTGTCGACAATGTAGAAGAACACCGCCGCCGTGATGCCAAAGATGACGACCATAATCGTCGACACCGTCACTTCCTGGCGCGTCGCCCACGTGACCTTCCGCGCTTCGGCGCGCACTTCGCCGAAAAACTTGAACGGCCCACCACCCTTGCGCCGGGGTTCTGCTTCTTCGGTTTGGTCGATCGACATTGCTTCTTCTACTTCCGTTGTGCGCTTCAAGTCAGGCCGACATCGCCAGCCCACAAGATGGGGTGGCAGGAGTTGAGGGACTCGAACCCACGACCCTCGGTTTTGGAGACCGATGCTCTACCAGCTGAGCTAAACTCCTAGGCCCGGTTCCCCAGCCGCCCTCGTGCGGGGAAGCCCGCGCTGAGTTTGGATTTAGGGAAGGCGGTCTTCTATTCCCACCGCTGCCGCAACGCAATGGATCGGCGCTGAAATCCGCTGAACACAACCGGAACGCGAGCGCCGCCCCAAACTAAAGGCGGCGGCCCCGTTCGGACCGCCGCCTCGGATTGCACGAACTCGGGTGCGCTTATTCGCCGTCGAACAGCACTTCCCAAGTGTGGCCGTCCGGATCGGTGAAGTAGCCGGAATAGACGCCGTCCTCATCCGACGCCGCCACGATTTGCGCGCCGGCTTTCTGGGCCTGGGCCATCACCGCGTCGACTTCGGCTTTGCTCTCGGTGAAATAGCTGATGATCGTTTCAGCCGCGCCGCGCGACGCCGGGCGATGGCCCAAACGCTCGACGTAGGTGCCGAACTCACTGCGCTCCAGCAGGACGAGATAAACGCCATCGCAATCGATGGCGGCGTGCTCTTCGTCTTGCTCTTCGACGCTGAGGCCCAAGCCATCGCGGTAGAACGCAATCGACTTCTGCAGATTCTCGACTGGAACCGTTACGCATGAAATCGCTGCAGGCATCCTACCCTCCATAAAGTAACGCAGACCGCGTCTTGGGGGTCAGGATTGAATCGATTTGCGAGCCGATACAAGACGGATCAGCGGCCGACGACGACCTCTCCACCGCCCAGCACGCTGCGGCTAATTTCGCCTTCAACATGACGCACGCGCACATCGCCGCCGCCCAAGATTACCGCATCGAGAGTTTGCGCCGAGCCACCGTGGGTAACGTCGCCGCCGCCGGCGATGACAACGCTAAGAGACGTCGCGCGCCCATCGCGGATGAGGACGTCGCCAGACCCCTGCACAGCGATGGATGTCGCCCCATCGACGCGCGCCGCGGTGACATCGCCTGAGCCGGCTACCGACACATTGAGGCCGTTGTGGATTTCACCGAGCGTCACATCGCCCGAACCGGCAATCGCGATTTCGGCTTGGCCAGCGTCGCCGAGACGCACATCGCCCGAACCGGCGACCGCGATCTCCGCTTCGTCCTCCACGCGCGCAAGATCCGCATCCCCGCACGCGTCGAGACGGAAATGTACAACCTGGGCCGGGCCCATCCACAACCGCACCGCGCCGCTTGCCGTAACAGTCGCGTTTTGCGGCACGCGCACTTCGATCACGGGCAATTCCGCGCCGCTTAACCTGCCTTGGCGCGCTGTCTGCACCTCAAATCCGTCAGCGCCGACCATGCGGCAGCTTCGAATCTGACGGCGTAGCTTTCCGTCCACAATCAGCCGGCGGCGCGAAATGCGATACTCCGGCGCTGGCGTCAGCCCGGCGTTCACGTAGCCAATGGCCACGTCAGCGCGGTTCTCCGGGATGACACGGACGAAAGCCGCCACGTCGCGCAACTGAACCTCGGTGGCCGCCGCAAAACGCGTCAGCGTTCGCGCGTGCTCAGGCTGGGGGGTCTGCGCCCTGGCCGGGGTTGCAAGCACCATCGCCGCAACCGCGGCGGCGCAGCAGGTTTCGATTAGGCGCATATCGTCGGGCCCTCCTCGGACCACTCCCCTCTGTCTACCAAGATGCGCTCGGACCGGGCTTCGGATGCGCGGTGTTTCCTTTTTCCCCAAATGGGAGAAATCATCTGGAAAATCAGCGCCTAAGCTGTGGCATCTGCGCATCGCCGGCGCTTAATTATTAACAGCCTAAGGGTGTTCAATTGCGGCCCCGAAACACAGGGCGCATGTGTGCGATCCCCAGAACGGGTGATCACTACAGGGGTTAAATCCTATGCGTAACTGGATCCTTGGCGCTGCGGCCCTCTTGGCCGTCGCAGTGCCGGGCGTCGCCGCAGCCCAAACGGGCTACGTCGGCGTAAACTACGGCAATGCCGACGCTGGCGCCGGCAATGACCAAGACTTCTACGGCGCCGAAGGCGCTGTGGCGTTTGCTGGCTCGGGCTCGATCGTGTTCGAAGTCGACGCCGCTGTTGTCGACAGCGACGACACCGACTCCGCCTACGGCCTCACCGGCCACGTCTATGCCCGCAACGACAACCACCTCTTCGGCGGCTTCATCGGCGTTGCAGACTCCGACGACAGCACGACCTGGGTCGGCGGTCTTGAAGCCAACAAATACTTCACGAACTGGACGCTCGCCGGCGCCATCTTCTACGGCAACAACGACGACGCCGACGCCGACGGCTACGGTGTCAACGTCGAAGCGCGCGCGTTCGTGCACGACAACTTCCGCCTGAACGCCAACATCGGCTACGCCAATGTTGACGCTGGCGCGGGTGACGACGACGCCATGCTCTATGGCGTTGGCGGCGAATACCAATTCGCTTCGTACCCGGTCTCGATCGTTGCGGGCTACAACACCCTCGACTTCGACGGCGGCGACGTCGACACCTGGACCATCGGCGTCCGCTACAACTGGGGCGGCACGCTCCGCGACCGCGATCGCAGCGGCGCGAGCCAAGCCAGCCTCACTGGCGTGAGCTCGGTGTTCTAAGCAACACTCTACCTTCGTTAAGCAACGCACTTCAGCGCCCCGGCCAAAAGCCGGGGCGTTTTTCTTTGTGTGCGTTCGCGCTAGCTGATCGCGATTCCAGCGCGTTCGAGAACGGCGCGCGCCGGATCGAGCGCTGCGCCATACTTGGCTGAGCGTCCCACCGCCTTGGCGTTCATCGCCTGGCGCACCTGACGCGCACTGGGCGTTGCGACACCGGCCGCATTCTCATGGAATGACAACGCCCGCTCGTCCCAGCTCAGGCCGCAAAACGCCAGCAGATCACGCGTACGCGCCTCTTGGTTGGCGACCAGATCTTCGTATTGCAGCACCATGAAGCGCTCCGGCGGCAGCACCTCTCGCCAATGCGCGATCAGCCGATCGAAGATCACATACTTCTGAGCCGTCCACTCAAGATCATAGACGTAATCGTAGTAGCGATCATCGAACGGAAAGATTTGCTTGTAATTGCCAAGCACCGAGTCGAGCGGGTTGCGGCGCATGCAAATGATCCGCGCATTCGGCAGAGCGCGCAGAATGATCGGCGCGAGGTAGAAATTGCTCGGCGCCTTGTCGACGAAACGCGGCGCTGCGCCTGTGAGTGGACGGGTGCTATCGATGTAGCTGCGGCCAAGCCGCGGAAAGTCGACGGCGCCTGCCCGCGACAGCATGTCGGTATCGAGCGTCGCCGGCGTCACCGAACCTGAAAACAGCTTCAGCAACTGCAGGAAATTCCCGATCTCGCCGGCGGAGGTCACATCCGGATGGCTTGAGAGGATGCGATCCGAAAGCGTCGTGCCGGAGCGCGCAAGGCCGGTGATGAAGATGGGATCGGCCGCCTCGCAGCCTGCGCCTTCAGCGGCGCGCACCGCCCTCGCCGCTTGCGCCAGCGCCTCCTCGTTTGCAGCCACATAAGGCGAGCGGCGTTTGCGCGTTTGTTTGGCGCGTCCCAGCCAATAGAATGACTTTTGCGTCTCGCCAAAATCTTCGTACGTCTTGGCCAGCGCGTGTCCGAGATGCAGCCAGCGCCAGCCGTCGGTATCAGGCAGTTCGATCTGCCTTTCGAGTTCGGTCAGATGATTGGCGGCAACGCTCTGCGTCTGCAGCTGCACCAGCGCGTGGCGCGCCTTGTAGTTCAGCGGCTCCGCCCGCAGCGACGCCCCGTAGGCGGCAATCGCATCGTCGAAGCGGCCAAGATATTCGAGCGTTTGGCCAAGCTCGAACAGATAGCTCGTATTGTTCGGCCGCAACCGGTTCAGCGCCTGAAGCTGCGTCAGCGCCGAGGGGTAATCTCCGCCAATGCGAAACGCCATCGCGGCGCCGAACAAGGCGCGCTCATCGTTTGGGTTTTCCCGCGCCGCGCGGACCGCGAGATCGCGCATCGCGCCGAACCGGCGGACGAGCTTCTCGATCTCAGCGTCATTGGTCACGCGCGCGATCCGGCGCGCTTAGTGGCGATTGCGCGCCGGCTTCGGGCCGAGCTGAGCGGTGCGCATTTCGCGCGGATCGTACGTCGCCACATGACCGCAACCACGGCATTTCAGGCTTTGCGGGCCGGGAATGTTGAGCTTCTCGCCAGGCTCGATGGCGCGATCAAGCACGCGAAAGCCCTTGTTGCAGCTCTTGCAAAAAACAATGAGGTATTTCGATCCCAGTTCTGGCCGCGCCATGTGCATGCTCCGTCGGCTCAAGCTTAGCGGAGCCGTTTGCCCAATGCACGCGGCTCTTGCTGCACGCGAACCGCCCGCAAGCCCCACCCCGCGCTTTCTTCTTTGCAGCCGCCGGTAAAACATAAGGGCCGCCCTTTCGAGCGGCCCTTAACTTGGATCGCGGACCTTCCGGTCCGCATGGCTTAAGCGCGGAGCTTCGCCAGCACTTCGGCGCTCACGGCCTTCGGCACTTCTTCGTAATGGTCGAATTCCATCACGTACGAAGCGCGGCCCTGGCTGAACGAACGCAGCGTGTTCACGTAGCCGAACATGTTGGCGAGCGGGACCATCGCGTTGATGATCGTCGCGTTGCCGCGCATGTCTTGGCCTTGGATCATGCCACGGCGCGAATTCAGATCGCCGATGACCGAGCCGACATATTCTTCAGGGCTCGTGACTTCGACCTTCATGATCGGCTCGAGCAGACGCGCATCGCCCTTCTCCTTCAGTTCGCGGAACGCAGCCTGCGCCGCGATCTGGAACGTCAGGACGTTCGAGTCGACGTCGTGATACTTGCCGTCGATCAAGCGCGCCGTCACGTCGATCACCGGGAAGCCGGCGAGCAAGCCGTTTTCCTTGGCCATGTTGAGGCCCTTTTCGACGCCCGGGACGTATTCGCGCGGAACGTTGCCGCCGACGATCTTGTTCTCGAATTTGAAGCCCGAACCCGGTTCACCCGGCTCGAACTCGATCTTCACTTCAGCGAACTGGCCCGAACCGCCAGTTTGCTTCTTGTGCGTGTAGAGAATGGTCGCGGCGCGGCCGAGCTTTTCGCGATACGCGACTTGCGGCGCGCCGACGGCAGCTTCGACTTTGTAGGTACGGCGCAGGATGTCGAT
>JADLHI010000416.1 GCA_020848895.1 Hyphomonadaceae bacterium | reverse complement strand
TGCAGATGCGCCTCGATGAACCAGAGGTCCTTATCGATCTGGCGGGAAACGCCGGTGAAGAGATCGGCTGTGTCCTTATCGCCCACTTCGTCCGAGGCATCGATCGCAGCGCGCGCCAGCTTGCCGTAAACCGCAAGCCGCTCGGCAAGCGCCGCGAGATGGGCTTTCTCGTCGATCACGTCGGTCGGATACGCGTCGAGGTTCGAAGCTTTGGACGCGGCTTGCGAGGTGCCCGCAACCACGCCGCCCAGAGCCACCGCGCGTTCGGCGATGTCATCGGCGAACGTATCGACGCGCCCTTGAATTTGATCGAACAATTCATGCAGCGCGATGAAGTTCGGCCCCTTCACGTTCCAGTGCGCCTGCTTCACAGCGAGACGCAGATCAATCGTATCGGCCAGCCGCGCGTTCAAGAGTGCGATTACGGCTTTGCGCGTGTTGTCGGGCAGATCGTTGCGGGTCTTCGGCATAGGTTTCGTCCTCGAATTCTCGTAACGCTTATGTGGTTGTCGGCGGCGCAAACGGCAACTCAACGACCTATAGAAATGAGCCCTGCTCAGCTTCGGCGCTTTCTATGCTCAAAGCGTCGCCAGCCAATCGATCAGCAAACCGGTGGTTTCTCCAGGCGCCTCTTGCTGCGTCCAGTGACCGATGCGCGGGATCATATGCGAGCCGCGATGGTCCGACGTGTTGGCCTTCATCCGCTCAAACGCCGCATCGGCGCTGCCGCCGAACATTTTCAGCACCAGATCGTTCTCGCCGACGATGAACAGCGTCGGTTGATGGATCACGCGGTCCTCAATCGTGCTCATGTATTCGAAATCGCGTGTGTGATTGCGATAGCGATTGATCGGCCCACGGAAGCCCGACTTCGTGAACTCGCCGACGAAATAGTCGATGTCTTCCGGCGTCATCCACCACGGAAACGGATTAGGATCTTCCAGGCCATCGAGCAGATGGTCGCCATGCTTCTTGTCGGCGCCGCCCCAATAACCCTGCGAGTCGCCGCTGCCGGCGTAATAAAGCTTGCGCAAACCGCCGCGCACGTCCGCTTCGAACGCCGCTTCGGCAATGCCTTCGTCCTTGAAGTAGGCTTGATAGAAGAACTTGCCCTGATCGATGTACATCATCTTGATCAGCGCATCGAGCGACATCGGCGGCAGCCCGAACCATGGCACGCTGAGGCCCGCCACCGCACGCACTTGCTTTGGATGCAACACCGCCGTGTGCCAAACGATCGGCGCACCCCAATCGTGGCCGATCAGCACCGCGGGCTTGCCAGGCGACAGCGCTTCGATCACGCCGGCGACATCCGCCGCGATTTCCTTCATCGCGTAAGCTTCAACCGCGTACGGCTTGTCCGAGCCGCCATAGCCGCGCACATCGATTGCGCATGCGGTGAAGCCCGCCGCCGCCAGAGGCGCCATTTGATGACGCCAGGAATACCAGCTCTCAGGAAAGCCGTGGACCATCACCACCAACGGCCCCTCGCCCTGGATCGCGGCGCGCACCTTGATCCCGTTGGTGTCGATCATGCGGAATTCGGGCTTCATCGGCGTCTCCTCGATCGCGAGCTTAGCAGCAAAACACAAGGCGCGAATGGGCGCCGCCGCGTCACGCCTCTTCGGCTTCGCCGATAATGTCCTCGGCTTCCTTGTTCAGCGCTCGGCCCTCTTGGCGCGGGACGGTGAACGGCTCCGGCTCCGGCGTTTGCGTGTTGTTGCGCCAGAGGCCGCGCCCTGCCGCGATGCCGCCGGCAAGCTGCAGTTCGAAACGCTCCGCATCGCGCTCGCGCACATCCTCGATAGTTTCGGCGATCTCAAAATCGGAGAAGCCCAATTCGCGAAGCACCGCGCCACTGAACGTCAGAGAGGATTCGAACACTTCGCGCAGCTGATAGTCGACGCCGGCCTTCACCAAGCGCATCGAGTGACCGCGATCGAAAGCGCGCGCGAATATCTTGGCGTGCGGAAACTCTGACTTCACCAGGTCGACGATCTTGTCCGTGGTTTCAGGCTTGTCGACGCAGATCAGCACCGCCTCCGCGGTCCCCGCGCCCGAGGCGCGGAGCACGTCGAGGCGGGCGCCGTCGCCGTAATAGACTTTGAAGCCGAAATTCGCAGCGACTTGGATCATCTCCACATCGGTTTCGATCAGGGAAATATCGACGCCGCGCGCCAATAGGGTTTGGCTGACCACTTGCGCAAACCGGCCGAAGCCGATGAACAGCACGCGCCCGTTCAGATCGCGCGCCTCTTCAACACCGTCGAGCGACACCGTCGGCTTCGGCGCTAGCCGGCGCTGAGCGATCGCCACGAGCGGCGCCAGCGCCATCGAGAAGATGACGATGGCCGTCATGATCGATGCGACACGCTGATCGATGACGCCCACCGCAAGCGCCGCGGCATAGAGAACGAAAGCAAACTCGCCGCCTTGGGCGAAATGCACGGCGCGCTGCAGCGCCTCGGCATGATCGGCCTTGAAGGCGCGCGCGACGCCATAGACGGCCAAACCCTGCGCCGCCATGAACACGAGAACGCCGAGCACGATGATGCGCCAATCCGCCAGCACCACAGTGAGGTTGAGCGACATGCCGACGCTCATGAAGAAGAGGCCGAGCAACAAGCCGCGGAACGGCTCGACGTCCGCTTCAAGCTGGTGCCGGAAGGAAGACTCGGAGAGCAACACGCCGGCGAGGAACGCGCCCATCGCCATCGATAGCCCGCCCCATTCCATGAACAGCGCCGCGCCAAGCACGACGAGTAACGCCGCCGCAGTCATCACCTCGCGCGCGCCGGTGCGCGCCAGCAATGAAAACAGCGGATTGAGCGCCCATCGGCCAAGCGCGAACACGGCGGCGATGGAGACGATTGCAAAGCCAGCGCTCTGCCACCACGGCTGAACCGAACTCGTCGCGCCACCCGAGAACGAGGCCAACACCGCGACCAGCGCTAACAGCGGCACGATGGAAAGATCTTCAAAGAGCAGGATGGCGACCGATCGCTGCCCCGCGGGCGTTGAACTCTCGCCCACGTCTTCGAGCATCTTCATGATCACCGCCGTCGACGACAGCGCAAATC
>JADLHI010000415.1 GCA_020848895.1 Hyphomonadaceae bacterium | reverse complement strand
CAAGTGCGCAAGCGCCGCCGCATCAAGGCTGCGCCATTTCTGCATCGCGTGCCGGGTGATGCCCGACCACACAACACCGGCACGGCGCCGCTGCGACGGCCCCAGAGTCTGGCGCCACCGCTCAACACGGGCAGGTTCGGCATGAAGATACGGAATCGGCGCCGGAATCGCGTCTACCCGCACGCCCAGCGCCAGCATGAGGCTGGCCAGCGGGATCTGAAAATCCGCAACGGGCGCGGGCTCGCTCGCCGCGACGACCTCCGCAACGCCCTCAAGACTCCGCAGCAGCGCAAGCGTCGGCGCGCGTTCCTGCAGGATCACTTTGGCGCCCCGCGCCGCCAACTCAGGGATGAAGCGGCAAAACTGAAAGAGATCGCCAAAACCCTGCTCGCCCTGCACCAGGATGCTCTTGCCTTCGAGCGATTGGCCCTGCCACGGCGGCGCTGAAGACATCGGCGTGATCCGCCCATGCTGATGATGGCGCACCTCGTAGAGCGGCAAGCCATTTTCAAAATCGCCAGCGCTCAGCAGCAAATCGCACTTCGCGTAGAGCGCGGCCGGATCGTTCGGCGAGAGCGCGAGAACACGCTCGTAAGCCGCCAGCGCCTCATCATGGCGGTTCGCCGCGCCCAAAACGTAAGCCCGGCGCGAGAGGTTTTCGACATGGTTCGGCGCACGCGCCAGCGCTGCATCGATATCCGCAAGCGCTTCCTCGAAGCGGCCAACATTCGCCAGCGCCGGCGCCCGCGCGGCGCGGATTGCGATTTGCTTGGGATTGAGCGCAAGCGCCGCGTCGAAAGCCTCAACCGCCTCCGGCCAAAGCTCAAGCGCGCCGAACGCCTGGCCGCGGTGATAGTGCGCGTCGGCGTTGCGAGGATCGATGCCGTTCGCGCGCGCCGCTGCCGTGAGCGCTTCTTCCGTGCGGCCAAGATGCAGAAGCAATCCAGCCCGGCGCGCATGCACATCGGCCCGGTGTTCATAAGTCTGGTCCAACGCCGCCAGCGCCGCTTCATGCTGCCCCAGCGCCGCCAGCGAAACGCCCTGCAGCAACAATGCTTCCGGATCGCCGGGCCGAAGCTTCAAGAACCCACCGCACGCCTCGGCGCACTCGGCATGCCGCCCAAGCGCCGACAGAACCACCGCGCGGTTGAACGCGATCTCCGCATCGTAGGGCGAAGCTTCATGCGCCCGATCGAAATAACGCGCCGCGCCGACGAGATCGCCCTTGTGGTGGCATACGCCCGCCATGCAATGCAGCGCGTCCGCATCCTCGGGCGCGCGCTCCAGCAATTCAGTGAGCATCGCTTCAGCGCCGGCGATGTCGCCGCTCTGAAATAGCGAGAAGGCCGCAACGACGCTTTTCATCAACTCACGACGTCCGAACCCGCCACATCGTTGGAACTGACAGCCAACGGCGGAAACAAACAAAACGCGCTGAGCGGCGCCCGTTGCAGCGCGACATTGATCATGCCGTCCAGCGTGTAGGGCTGCAGCTTACGGTTCTGCCCGAACATAAAGATGTCGTTCGCGCCGCTCAGCGGAAAGCACGCCTTCAACAAGCGCGCCGCGCCGCGCCGCGAGATCGCATAAGCCAGCGTCCCCCACGCCTGAAAGCAATGCAGTGGCGTCGGCGCCGGCGCCGGATCGCGCGCGAATGCCGTGAAATAGTTCGCATTGCGCTTGGCGCCTTCGTCAAAGTGCAACAGCGTCTTCAAACCATCACGGCTCTGCACCGCGACAATGGCGTTGGTGTTGTAGCCCAAGAACACCAGATCCCAGTCCGCCGGGATTTGCGCCAGCGCGCCCGCTGCTTGCGCCGCGAAGTCGGCCCGCAGGCAAGCGTCATCTTCAAAAATGAACGTCGGCTCCGACGCCGCCGCCGCTTGCAGCCAAAGCCTATGATGCGACAGCGCATTGCCCAGCGCGCCGGCGCTAAAGTGCGCAGCATCGGGGCTGACCAGCCCTTGCGCTATCAGCTGAGTGCGATCGAGCGCAGCTCCGACAACCGCGTCAACAAACGCGATCTCCGTCCCCGGCCGCGCATTCCACGCCGCGAACTGCGCGCGCCGATCGGCGCGGGCGGGCAAGCTGATGACGTTCAAACGCATGCGCGCTCTTTGGCGACGCCGCACGCACGGCGCAAGAGCTTACTCCTCGTCAAGCTTGATCGCCTCAAGCAGCCGCCTCTGATCGACGACACGCATGACATGAATCGCATCGTCAGCGATACGATAGAAGGCCAGATAGCCATCAATTGAAAGTTTGCGCGCGCGGCTGGCGCCATGCGCTGATAGGGCGCGCCCAAGTGCGGGAACCGAATGAGCCGAACACACGCCGCCTCAATCCGATCAAGGATCTGATCTCCCGCTTCGGGATGCTGGCGCCCACGCCAGCGCCAAATTTCCATAAGATCGCGCCGCGCGGCGTTCGACCAGCGCAGCGCACGCGTCACGGCGTGCGCCGCGCTTCAGCCTTGAGAACCGCAAAGTCGATTTCACCGGCATCGCCGCTTTCGACTCCCTCGCGCCACAAACGCTGCAGGGCCTCGTCGCTCGCTTGCGACAGTGCTTGTTGAGTGAGCCAAGCATCCACAGCACTTTCGACGGCAGCCTGTACCGACGCCGCGGCGCCTGCCGAAACTGCAGCCTTGAGCGCCTCGGCGCGCTCGTCGTCGACGGAAATCGTGGTGTCCGACATAGCGTCAATCTAGCACAAATGCCGCCCTTGGTAAGCTGTCAGAACAAGCTGCCCTGATTGCCGCCCGGCTTCGGTTTCGGTTTTGGCTTCGCCGGCTCGGGGTCAGGTTCGCTTGCCGGCGCACGCGCGGGATCGATCACCGCGCGCTGCTTTTCGTCGGCAAACGTCAACTCGACCTCATCACCCGGCGAAAGGTCCTTGCCCGAACGCACAAGCGAGCCATCCTCGCGGTGCACCAGCACAAACCCGCGCGCCAGCACGCTCTTGTGCGAAAGCGATTCCAGCATCCGCGCCGCGCCCTCAAGGTGCTTCTTGTGCGCGTCCAGCGTCCGCTGCATCGCTGGCGCAATGCGCGCCGAAACGCGCATCAGCACGTCGCGACGACGTGTGATGTCCTGCCCAAGCGCCTCCAGCCGCAAACGCGCAGCGACGCGATCCAACTTCGATTGCGCCGCGCGCGTGTTGGTGACCAGCGCCGCATTCAACCGCTCAGCCGCGCGGTCGTAGCGCTGTTGCGGGATCTGAAACAGCGTCTCCAGACGCGGCAGTTTCGCCGCCGCCGCGCGGAGCTCCGTCCGCCGGCGCTCAAGCCCGCGCACGAGGCCATTCTTCAAGCGCCCATCGGCGCTGGTCACGCGCTCAATCAGTTCAGCCCGCACCGGCACGGCCCGCTCCGCCGCCGCCGTCGGCGTCGGCGCCCGATGATCCGACGCGTAATCGATCAACGTCGTATCGGTCTCGTGACCCACAGCGCTGATCAGCGGAATCTCACTCGCCGCCGCCGCCCGCACCACGATCTCTTCGTTGAACGCCCACAAATCCTCGATCGAACCGCCGCCGCGCGCGACAATCAGAACATCCGGCCGGTCGCGGCCCTGCACCGCGTTGAAGCCCGCAATCGCGCGCGACACCTGCCCCGCAGCTTCCGGCCCCTGCACCAGCACCGGCCACACAATGACCCGGCACGGAAAGCGCTCGCGCAACCGATGCAGAATATCGCGGATCACCGCGCCGGTTGGCGACGTCACAACCCCAATCGTCCGCGGCAGATACGGGACCGGCTTCTTCCGCTCGCGCGCGAACAAGCCTTCGCTCTGCAGCTTCAACTTCAGCTTCTCAAGCTGCGCCAGAAGCGCGCCCACGCCAGCCGGCGACATGCGCTCGCAGATCAGCTGGTATTGCGATCGGTTCGGGAAGGTTGAGAGCCGGCCTTCGGCCACAACTTCCAAGCCTT
>JADLHI010000414.1 GCA_020848895.1 Hyphomonadaceae bacterium | reverse complement strand
ATCGTCTTCTGCGCCCACTCATCCCACTTGTAGATGTGGATGTCGGTGCCGCAGATCGCGGTGCGCTTGACGCGGATTTTCACATCGTTGGGGCCGGCCTCTGGCTCGGCCACGTCTTCCAGCCAAAGCCCACGTTTGGCCTCGCGTTTGACCAGCGCTTTCAACGGCCTCTCCTTCGATGCGGTAAGCGCGATCTTAACCGCGCTCGAAATCCAAGTGTTTGGAAATCAGTCCATTATCGCCTACCTAGCTGGATCACAATCGCCTAACGTCAACCGGACTTCATGCTTTCCGTCCTCGACCTCTTCCGCATCGGCATCGGCCCTTCGAGTTCGCATACGCTCGGGCCGATCCGTATTGGCAAGCGTTTCCTGGAAGACCTCAAAAGCGCTGTGGAATTGGACACGGTCGCCAAGGTGGTCGTGGAACTGCAGGGCTCGCTGGCGCTGACGGGAAAGGGGCACGCGACGCCGAAAGCGGTGGTGCTGGGGCTCTTCGGCCTCGATCCGGAAACGCTCGATCCTGATGTGGCTGAGGCAACGGTTGAGCGCGTGGCGGCTGAGAAGCGCGTGGCGCTGCTGGGTTCGCACGAGATCGCGTTCGATCCCGAGAGCGACATCGTCTTCGCCTATCACATCATCCCGGACCTGCACCCGAACGGCATGAAGCTGAGCGCCTTCGGCGCCGGCGGCAAATTGCTGTTCGAGCAGACTTATTATTCAACCGGCGGCGGCTTCATCGCGACCGAAAAACAACTCCGCACGCCCGCGCCGAAAGACCTCATCACCACCGGCCGCAAAGTGCCGTTCCCGTTCGGCTCAGCCGCTGAGCTGCTTGATCACTGCGCGCGCGAGGGCAAATCGATCGAGGAGATCATCTACGCCAACGAAGACGCGATGAGGCCGCGCGGAGAGACGGACGCGCGTTTGGATCGCGTCGCGCAAGTAATGGCCGCGTGCATCGAACGCGGGCTGCACAAGGAAGGCATCCTTCCTGGCGCGCTGCAGGTCACGCGCCGGGCGCCGGCGATTTGGAAGAAGCTGAAGGAACAGCCAGGCGCGAACGAACCTGAGCGGCTGTTCGATTGGCTCAACGTCTATGCGATGGCGGTGAACGAGGAGAACGCCGCGGGCGGCCAAGTGGTGACGGCGCCGACCAATGGCGCCGCCGGCATTCTGCCCTCAATTCTGCGGCACTATTGCCTTAACAGCGAAAACCCGGTTCGCGATGCCCGGCGGTTCCTGCTCACAGCTGGCGGCATCGGCCTGCTCTATAAACAGCGCGCGTCGATCTCCGGCGCCGAAATGGGCTGCCAGGGCGAAGTGGGGGTGGCGTGCTCGATGGCGGCGGCGGGATTGTCAGCGGTTTGGGGCGGATCGCCTCAGCAAGTGGCGAACGCCGCCGAGATCGGCATGGAGCACAATCTCGGCCTCACCTGCGATCCGGTCGGCGGTCTTGTGCAAATCCCCTGCATCGAGCGCAACGCCGTCGGCTCGGTGAAGGCCGTGAACGGCGCGCGGCTTTCGCTCCATTCGGACACGCCCAGCAAAGTCTCCTTGGATCAGGTCATCGAGACCATGCGCCAGACCGGGGTGGATATGTCGTCCAAGTATAAGGAGACCAGCCAGGGCGGCCTCGCGGTCAACGTGGTTGAGTGCTGAAACCCGGTTTCGGCCAAAGACTTGAGATGCGTCAGCCGGGCGCTGTTGCATCCGGGTGCGGGCGCCTCTAAGTACGCGCTTCGCCGGTTTTGGGGTGTCGCCAAGCGGTAAGGCAGCGGTTTTTGGTACCGCCATTCCTAGGTTCGAATCCTAGCACCCCAGCCATCCTACGCTACGCGGAGCGGAGCGTAGGATGCCCTCCGAAGCCTTGGCGAAGGAGGGCTGAGCCTGCCGGCGCGCGTAGCTTCGGATGGCTTACGCCCGACGGCGCCCCCCCTTTAACGACCGAGCCTGCCATCGGCAGTGCTATCCTGCCTTCGCGGGAGGCATGCATGTTCTACGTGTATCTACTTCGGAGCGAATCTCATCACGATCAGCGCTACACAGGCTACACGACTGATGTGAGCGAACGCCTGAAGAAACACAACGAGGGCGCAAGCATTCACACCGCGAAGTATCGACCGTGGCGGTTGGTCGCGTACTTTGCGTTCGAGGACGAACGTAAAGCTCGCGAATTCGAGTTTTATCTCAAGACTGGTTCAGGCAAGGCGTTTGCCAACAAACGTCTCTGGTAGTTGCGTTTCAGAACGGAGCGATGATGGCGCGGAAGAGCTATATTCCTGGTGACTTCGAACTGGTCGTGAAGCGTTCGGCCACGGGGCTTGGCCTCTTTGCCGATGGCGAGATCCCGAAGAACGCCTGCATCATCGAATATACCGGCGTGCAGATTTCCAAAGAGCAGGAAGAGAAGAGCCGCTCGAAGTATCTGTTCGAGATTCACGCGCGCAAAACCATCGACGGCGCGCCGCGCTGGAACACCGCGCGCTACATCAATCACTCATGCCGTCCGAACTGCGAGCCGAACATCCACAAGGGCCGCGTGTTCATCCACGCCAAACGCAAGATCAAGCCAGGCGAAGAGCTGAACTACGATTACGGCACGAACTATTTCAAAGAATACCTGAAGGACATTTGCGCCTGCCCGAAGTGCGAAGAAAAGCGCGCGGCGGTGAAGAAGGCCGCGGCGAAGACGGCCGCGCGCAAGCGGGCTGCCACGAAGGTGAAGAAGACGAGCGCGAAGAAGGCGGCCTCTAGCAAGAAAGAGCGCTAGCCTTTGCAGGTTGGAGCGCGGGCCTCCGGCCCGCATGCGCGCCGGGAGGCGCGCGCTCCAACCTTCAAAGCGTTTTCACCTCGGCGCCCTTGGCTTTGCCGATGATCACGACATGGCTGAGACCAATGAAAAGGCCGTGCTCAACCACGCCTGCGATGTCCTTTAGCGCCGCGCCGAGCTTTTCCGGATCGGGAATGCGCTTGGCATGGGCGTCGAGAATGTAATTGCCGCCATCAGTGATGACAGGCTCGTTGGCCTTGCCGCTAACGCGGAGCACCGCTTCATGACTCGCGCATCCTGTGGCGCGTAGCGCTTCGGTCACGCGTTGCTGAACGAGCGCGAAACCGAAGCGGGTAACTTCAACGGGCAGCGGAAATTCTCCGAGCGTTTCGACCCATTTTGACTCGTCGGCGATGACCACCATCTGCTTCGACGCCGCCGCGACGATTTTCTCGCGCAGCAACGCGCCGCCGCCGCCTTTGATCAGGCGAAATGCGGGATCGACTTCGTCGGCGCCGTCGACGTCGAGATCGAGCGAGGTGATTTGGCTGATTTCCAAAAGCGGCACGCCCACCTGCTCCGCCAGATTGCGCGTCGCTTCCGACGTCGGCACGCCTTTCACGCGCAGGCCCTGGCGCACGCGTTCACCCAGCTGGCGCACGAAATGCGCGGAGGTCGAGCCGGTGCCGAGGCCGACAACCATGCCGTCTTTCACATAGTCGAGCGCCGCTTGCGCCGCGTTGAATTTGGCGATGTCTCCGCTCACGGCGCACTCTCCTGCACTTGCGCGCGACGGCCGAGGTTCTCGCGTAGCAGCCGCCGCAGGCCTGCGATGGCTTGAGTCGAGAGGCCGCGCTTGGGAATTATCTGAATGGCGCTCTGTTTTTGCTGCAAGATGAACAGCGCTTTGGTTTCGATCGCGCCACGATACCCGCTCCAGGCTGACGTCTTGCCGCTGTTTGCGACACCTTCCGGCGAGATCGCGTAGCTTGCAGGAGCGAGATGGCCCGGCGCACGGGCGTTCAGATTGGCGGCGAAATAGAAAATCGCGAACACCGCGGCGGCGACAACGCCAGCGATTGTCGCCACCTGCGACGCAATTTCCAGCGTGCGCGCGGCGGCCTCCATGCCCCCGGTGCGTTTGAAGTAAAGCATCCCTTGCGCGACCGGCGGGATCAGCACCGCCAGCCAGAAGATGCGGCTGCTGAGGCCGTCAAACAGGAGGCCCCAAAAATAGTCCGAGCGCTTACGTGTGACCGTGACCTCGACGCGCCCGCCGCTCGTCACGTCTCACTCTTTTTCGCGGCCTTGGCGGCGAGCTTCTTTTCCTTGTTCTTGGTGGCCCAGCCTTCGAGGTTGACTTGGCGCCCCCGCGCCACGCCGAGCGCGCCTGCGGGCACGTCTTTGGTGATGACGCTGCCGGTGCCGGTGTAAGCGCCGTCGCCGATGGTGACGGGCGAGACGAGCGCGGTGTCGGAACCGATGAACGCGTCCGCGCCGATAGTGGAGCGATATTTGTCGAAGCCGTCGTAATTGCAGACGATCGTGCCGGCGCCGATGTTGGCGCGCGGGCCGACGTCGGTATCGCCGATATAAGCCAAGTGGCTGGCTTTCGCGCCTTCGCCGAAGTTTGAGTTCTTCACTTCAACGAAGTTGCCGATCTTCACTTTCGCCGCGAGCTTTGCGCCAGGGCGGAAACGCGCGAACGGGCCGATCTCGGACTTTGGGCCGACTTCGGTGCGTTCGAAATGGCAATAGGCGTGGATGGTCGCGCCTGCGCCGATCTTTACGCCCGTGCCGAAGAAGACGTGCGGTTCGATGACGGCGTCCGCCTCAATCACTGTGTCGTAAGAGAAGAATACACTGGCCGGATCGATCAGCGTCACGCCCGCTTCCATTGCGGCGTCGCGTGCGCGCTTCTGGAATGCGGCTTCGGCATCGGCGAGTTGAGCGCGCGAATTGACGCCAAGCAGCTCTTCTTCCTGCGCCTCGACGATGCCGACTTTCATCGCGGCGGCGCGCGCCATGCCGGGAATGTCGGTGAGATAAAATTCCTGCTGGGCGTTGTCGTTGCGCAGTTTGCCGAGCAAGTCGAACAGCGTCTTTGCGTCGGCGACGAGCGCGCCCGCGTTGCAGAGATTGACCGCGAGTTCTTCCTTGTTGGCGTCGCGATGCTCGACGTTCTTCACGAACTCGCCAGCCGCATCGGTGATGATGCGGCCATAGCCGGTGGGATCGTCAGCATGGAAAGCGAGCACGACGACGTTTGCGCCGGCATCGCGAGCCGCAAACATGCGGGCGAGCGTTTCGGCGCGGATGAGCGGGGTGTCGCCGAAATAGACCACCACATCACCATCAAAAGAGGCGAGCGCCGAGGCGGCGGCTTTGGCCGCGTCGCCGGTGCCGCGCGGGACCTCCTGGATCGCGGTCGAGCCGGCGCCTAGAACCGCGGTGACGCGCTCTTCGAGCGCCGGTGCGTTCGGCGGGATCACCACGACGGTGCGGGCGCAGCGCAGATCTCGCGCCAGCGCAATGGACCAATCCACCAGCGCCCGACCGCCCATCTTGTGCAGCATTTTGGGCGTCTCGGACTTCATCCGCTTGCCCTGTCCCGCCGCCAGAATAATTGCGGCCCGCGCCCGGCTCATGTGTTCCGACCTTGTTCGAATCCCGGGTCCGCTATAGCGGAAGCGCTTCTCAGAGGCATCCCATGAGCAGCGGCGAACTGGCCGACGCAACCATTGTTTTCGACCTGGACGGCACGCTGGTGGACACCGCGCCGGACATAATCCGCGCGCTCAACGAAACGATGGACCTGGAAGGCCTACCGCGGGTGAAGCCGGACACGGTGCGCAACCTCATCGGCCACGGCGCGCGGGTGCTGCTTGAGCGCGCCTCGGCGCTGCATGGGGTGACGTTTTCCGCCACGCGGTTGGATCAGCTGACGGCCGAGTTCGTAAGCTTCTACGCCGCCGATATCGCCCGCGAGTCCAGACCCTTCGATGGCGTCGTTGAACAACTGGGCATTCTAGCGAGCTTGGGCGCAAAGCTCGCCGTGTGCACCAACAAGCGCACGGCGCTTTCCGTGCAATTGCTCGATGCGCTTGGCCTCACGGAGCGCTTCTCGGCGATCGTGGGTGCGGATGCGGTGACCGATAGGAAGCCCCACCCCGATCATTATCGCGCCGCTGTCACGCGCGCGGGCGGCGTCGTGCGCCGTTCGGTGATGGTAGGCGACGGCGCGGCGGACGTGGGATCAGCCAAAGGCGCGGGCGCGCCCGTTTGCATCGTGAGCTTTGGATATAGCGACGTCGGCGCCGATACTCTCGGCGCCGACGTGCTGCTCCACAGATATTCAGAGTTGGCGCCGGCCTGTCGCCGCTTACTCGCGGCGCGCCCATAACCAACAGGTACCGGCGCTTACGCGACTTCCATCAAGCCGCGCCGGCTAGGGGACGGTCGCTCGTCATCGTCGGCGCGCTTGGTCGGAAAACCGTTGACCATGTCGCTGCGAACGTCCGTACGCGCCGAACGCATCGCCGCAACGAAGCCTGCCTCGATAAGCTTCACTTCGACGTTGTAGCCCCGCTCGCGCCAGTATTCTTCAATGCGCATTTTGAGACGCCGCGCGCCATCCACATTGCAGAAATCGTGATCCATTCAGCTCCACCACATATGTTGATCGGTCTCGGGTTGGGCTCAATGGCCCGGGACCGGTCGCGCGGATCTACGCATCCGCGCCTTGCGTCAGCCCCCTCTCGCTCCCGCAGGACGAACCTTTATCGAAAAGCGAGGCGCCGATATGGCGAGTTCGCGTCAGGAGAACAATTGCGATCACAAAGTCCTGATGCCGCAGGGCGCGGACGCTACGTCATTGCGGTGCGGGCTTACGCGCTATGTCCTTGGAAATAGGGCTGGAACCCGCGTGGTAAAAACGGCGATTCGAGAGCAGGTATCCTTTTGCGCAGAGCCTTTTAGACATGGCGACCATGGCTGGACCGCTTTCAGGTATTCGTGTTCTTGAGTTTGCGAGCAGTGGGCCCGGCCCTTTTTGCGCGATGCTGTTGTCCGATTTGGGCGCCGATATCGTGCGCATCGACAGGCCAAGCGGCGTGGCGGGGACTGGGCCAAACGCGGTGCTGCAGCGCGGACGCCCCTCGCTTGTGCTCGATCTCAAAGACGCGAATGCGGTTGCGTTCGCGGCGCGCGCGGCGGCGGCGGCGGACGTGCTCGTCGAAGGTAATCGCCCTGGCGTGATGGAGCGGCTGGGGCTGGGGCCCGAGCCGCTGATGACGGCGAACCCGCGCCTCATCTATGCGCGCATGACCGGCTACGGACAGCACGGACCGCTGGCGAGGACAGCCGGTCACGACATCAATTATCTCGCGCAAGTCGGCGCGCTCGATCTGATCGGCGATGAAGACCGGCCCCCGCGGCCACCCTTGAATCTGCTCGGCGACTTTGGCGGCGGCGCGCTCTACCTGGCGCTAGGCATCGCTTCGGCGCTGTTCGAACGCACGACATCCGGGCGCGGACAGATTGTCGATGCCGCGATCGTTGACGGTTCTGCGTCACTCATGGGCATGGCGCACGGCGCCTTCGCGACCGGTTCACTGGCGCGCGATCCCAACGCCAACGTGCTCTCCGGCGCCGCACCCTTCTATCGCTGCTACAAGTGCGCGGACGGGCGCTACATCGCCGTCGGCGCGCTCGAACCGCAATTCTACGCAAGCTTTCTCAGCGCAATGGAGGTGGAGAGCTACGCGCGCTTCGCGCAACGCGATCCATCGTTCTGGCCTGAACTGTCATCGGTGCTCGAAGCCAAATTCGCAGCGAAGCCGTTGGAGGCGTGGCTCGCTGTGCTGACGCCGCTGGATGCGTGTATCAGCCCGGTGCTCACTGTTGAGGAGAGCCTGGTCCATCCCCACGCCCGCGCACGCGCCATGTTCGTCGACATTGGCGGCGTGCCGCATCCTGCGCCCGCGCCGCGCTTTTCTCGCACGCCGGGCGCCATCCAGCGGCCAGCCGCGAAACCGGGCGAAGGCGGTCTGGAGGCGCTGCGCCGCTGGGGCGTGGAATAATCGCCGCCGCTTGCTCCCGGCCTAAAACTCCGCCATCGGCTAGCAACGGCAGATCAACAGGAGTTCGAGCATGCGGCGCGCGGCAATCGTTCAACCGGTCCGGACACCTGTCGGAAAATTCCAGGGCGCGCTTTCGGCGATCCCGGCCGGCGAACTCGGCGCAATTGTCATCAAGGCGCTGGTCGAGCGCACCAAGATCGATCCAGAGCGCATCGACGATGTTGTCTTCGCGCAAGGCTACGCCAACGGCGAAGCGCCATGCGTGGCCCGCTGGTCGGCGCTGGCGGCGGATCTGCCGCTACGCGTGCCGGGCTACCAGCTTGACCGGCGCTGCGGCAGCGGCCTGCAAAGCATCATCGACGCGGCGATGATGGTGCAAACCGGCGCCGCCGATGTCGTCATCGCCGGCGGCGTTGAGAGCATGAGCAATGTCGAGCACTACTCGACTGACATGCGCAAAGGTTCGCGGATGGGCGAGACGGTGATGTATGACCGGCTCTCGCGCGGGCGCGTGATGTCGCAGCCGATCGCGCGGTTCGGGATCATCACCGGCATGATCGAAACCGCCGAGAACCTCGCCAAGGATTACGGCATTACCCGCGAACAAGCCGACGAATACGCGGTGATGAGCCACAAGCGCGCGACCGCCGCTTGGGCCGAGAAAAGGTTTGCGGACGAACTCGTCCCCGTGTCCGTGCCGAAGAAGCGCGGCGAGACCGAACTCTTTGCCGAAGACGAGGGCTATCGGGCTGACGCATCGATGGCAACGCTGGGCGCGCTCAAGCCGATCGAAAAGAACGGCATCGTCACAGCCGGCAATGCGAGCCAACAAAACGACGCGGCGGCCGCGTGCCTGGTGGTGGCGGAAGACAAGCTGGAAGAGCTGAGCCTTCAGCCGCGCGCTTGGTTTCATTCTTGGGCCGCGGCTGGGTGCGATCCATCGCGCATGGGCATTGGCCCCGTCCCGGCTGTCGAACGCTTGTTCAAACGCACGGGTTTGAGCTGGAAAAATATCGACTTGGTCGAACTCAATGAGGCGTTCGCGCCGCAAGTGCTCGCTGTGTTGAAGGGCTGGGGCTGGGACGACCGCGACAAGCTGAACGTCAACGGCTCAGGCATTTCACTCGGTCACCCGATCGGCGCCACCGGCGGGCGCATTCTGGCCAATCTGGTCAACGAGTTGGAGCGGCGCGGCGGACGCTACGGTCTGGAGACGATGTGCATCGGCGGCGGCCAAGGCCTGGCGGCGGTGTTCGAGCGAGCAACCTAGAGCGCGCTCACACGGCCCAGCGGCCGATATCCTTCTCCTGCGCGATCAACGCCAGCCCGTAGGCGATCGAGACCAACTGATCGCCGGTTTCGATCTTGCCAGCGCCAAAGCGCGATTCAAACTGTGCCCGCACGGCAGGCACGAATGACGAACCGCCGGTGAGAAAGACGCGGTCGACGTCGCTTTCGCGCAGGCCCGCGTCGCGCAAAGCGCGATCGACGCACGCGCCGATCTCTTCGAGTTCAGGCGCGATCCACTTTTCAAACTCGCTCCGCTTGATGGTGCGCTCGATATCGACGCCGGCGGCATGGAACGAGAGCGTGCCTTCGGCCGCGTTCGAGAGCTGCATCTTCACGGCGGAAACGGCGCGGTTCATCGCATAGCCGGCGTCGGCGTCGAGGAACGCCAGGAAGGCCTGGATGCGCTCAGGGTCGAGACTGGCGCGCACCAATTGTTGCAGTTCGCGGTAGTCGCGCGAATGGCGCATGATCGAGAGTTCGTTCCACCGGCTGAACTTGGTGAAATAGCCGTTCGGCACCGGCAGCACCTTGCCCCAGCTCATATATTCCGAACCCTTGCCGAATGCCCGCGCGACGACCTGATCGACGATGCGATAGTCGAACGCATCGCCTGCGACGCCAACACCCGCGTGCGCGAGCGGCTTGTAGTCAAGCCCTTGAGGACCGCGCGCGAAGCGCACCACGGAAAAGTCGCTGGTGCCGCCGCCGAAGTCGGCCACAAGGATTGTGGCTTCAGTCTTGAGACGCTGCGCAAAGAAGTACGCCGCGGCAACCGGTTCATAGACGTGATGGATTTCCTCGAAGCCGACAGCGCGCAGCGCAGATTCATAGCGCGCGCGGGCCAAAGCCTCATCTGGCGCGGCGCCGGCAAATTTCACCGGCCGGCCGATGACGATGCGCTTGGGAAATTCGACGCCGGCGTGGCCACGGACCTGGCGCAGGAAGCTTGAGAGCAGGTCCTCGAATTTCCAGCGGCGCGCGTAGATCAGCGTGTCGGAGAAGAGCGAACTGGCGGCGAACGTCTTGAACGATTGGATGAAGCGGCAATCGCCGGCCAGTTCGAGGAACTGATCGATCGCCCATGGTCCCGCTTCCACATTGATGCGCCGCACGTCGTTCTCGTAGGTCTCCCAAAAACAGAGCACCGATCGGAAGGCGTCAAACGCTTCATCGGCGTGCGAGAAGTGCACGGCTTCGGCCTCGCCGCTGGCGTTGATCGTCGTCGCAACCGTGTTGGTGGTGCCGAAGTCGAGGCCGATCGATTTGCTCATGGCGCGCCCTCCAACACAAAAAGCCCCAGCTTTGGACTGGGGCCTGCTTCACAGCGGGCGGCTGGATTAGACGGAGTTGGCGCGGAGTCAAGGCCGCGCGTCCGCACAAACGCGCGTCAGAGCGCGCTTGTGCGAACTAGGACACGATCAGAAGCGCTGACCAACCCGGACGCCGGCGGTCATTGGCCGTGCGACGACGTCGTAGAACACGCCATCCAAAGCATCGCCGAGCGGCGGCGCTCCGCAGGTGCCCACGGCGCATTCGGTGTAGCGGCCGTTGATCCCGCGCTCGTCGAACACGTTATCGACGAAGAGCGTGATGCTGAGGCCGTTCTGTTCGATGCCAGCGGAAATATCGGCGGTCCAATATTCCGGCAGCGTGCCCAGCAGTTCGGCGTCGCTGTCCGGGCCGAGCGTCAGGATGCTGGTCTGGCGCTCGCCGATATAGGTCGCGCCGCCCTGCATGAACGCTTCCCAATTGCCGAGCGGGAATTCGTAGCGCGCCGTGATGTCGAACTTGAGGTCTGGCGAGACCGGCAATTCGCTGCCCACTTCCGTGCCGGTGATTTCCGCGCTCGTGAGTTCGGTCGATAGATACGTCGCGCCGGCGTTGATGCGCAGGCCATCGACGGGCACCCACGTGATCTCGGTTTCGATACCGTCAATCTCGGCGTCGCCGGCGTTCTGAATTTGCGTGAGGCCGCTGCTGCCGGTTGAGATGAACGCGTATTGGAAGTCGTTCCAGACCTGATGGAAGATCGCGCCATTCCAACGCAAGCGCCCATCCGCCCAATCGGTTTTCCAGCCAATCTCGTAATTGTCGAGGAAGTCGGCCTCGTAGGGGCCGAACGAGCCGCGACGATTGATGCCGCCCGGGCGGAAGCCTTCGGAATAGGTCGCGTAGAGCATCCGGTCGTCATCGAGTTTCCACTGCAAGTTGGCGCGGTAGAGTTGACCCGTTTCCGACGTTGAGGCGTCAAGATTGGTGCACGGCGCGCCGCGGAACGGCGTCAGCGGCAAGAAGCACTGCGACTCCCCCGTGCTGCTGGAGAAGCCGGCGCCGAAGCCGAAGAAGCCGACCAGCGAGTTCTCGGTTTCGTATGCGCGCATGCCGACCGTGGCGGTGAGGCTTTCGGTGATGTCGAATGAGAGTTCGCCGAACACCGCCCGCTCTTCGTCGGTGCGCGTCTGCTCGGTGAGCCAGATCGTGTTCGGCCAACCGGTGACCTCGTAATCGTCGCGGAAGTTCTCCGAGAAATAATAGCGCTGGTGAATCTCGTGGTCGGAGATTTGATAGAAGAGACCCGCGATCGCACGGATGCGGCTGTCGGCCGGCGAAGCGATGCGGAATTCATAGGTCTCGCGATCGTAGTGATCGCGCCCTTCGACCTGTTGACCGGGATTGATCGGATTGCCGAGCCGCGCGCCGCCAGTGGCGGTATCGCAGACACTGCCGGCGCCGGCATTGTCGACGAAATAGCAGCCGTAGCCGGCGAACACATCGTAGAAATAGCCGTAGTCCGCATAGTCCTGGTTGGAATCGACATCGCGGCTGAGGCGCGAGGCCGAGAACACGATATCGAAATTGTTGATCTGGCCTTCGATGGTCAGCGCGCCTTGGATCCAGGAATCCTCATTCCATTCCGGGAAGAAGTGCATCACCGCCAACTCGCCGACGTCGCTCTGCTGGGCGAACACGCCATCCGTGCGCTGATGCTGCCCCATGATCTGCGGGGTCACCGTCCAGCTCTCATTCAGATCGATGCCAAGCGCGATGCGCCCGCCCCAGGTATCGACGCTGTTATAATTCTGATCCGCCACATCGGAATTTTCATCGACTGGCCCCGTGCCGAGACATCCCGCATCGAAATCGCAGGTCTCGTAGAACCGGCTGCCAAGGCGGTTGTCGATATGGCCGTCGTCGTGCTCGGCCCAGCCGACCATGCGCACGGCCACGCGATCGCTCAGCGGAATGTTGACATAGCCCTCGCCGATTTGGCCAAAGCCGCCGAAGCGGGTGGCGTTGAGTTCGACATCATACGCGGCGCTGAACTCGCTGGGATCGGGCCGGTTGGTGATGATGCGAACCGTGCCTGCTTGCGAACTGGCGCCATAGAGCGTGCCTTGCGGACCCGCGAGCACTTCCACGCGCGAGACGTCATAGAGGTGCATATCGAGATTGCCGACAATCGTCGTGATCGGCTGTTCGTCGAGATAAGTGCCGACGCTCGGCATCGAGCCTGAGTGGTTGCCGTTCTCGCCGCTGGCGACGCCGCGCATGAACGGACGATTGTAACCTGGCCCATAGCTCGGCGAGTATGACAAGGTCGGCAGATGCTGGGCGTATTCCTCGAAATCGGTGATGCCCAGTTCTTCCAGCCGCTCTTCGCCAAGCGCCTGCACGCTGATCGGCACGTCCTGGAGGTTTTCCTCACGCTTGGTCGCGGTGACGACAATGTCGCCCACGGCGCTCTCTTCCGCCTCCTGCGCAAACGCCGATGTCGATGCGACCGCGCCGCTAAGCGCTGTGGTTGCGAATAGCACCGCCTGCCAAGCTAGACGCGCCGGTTGCGTTTGCCTCGATTGCTTCGCCATGCTCGCTTCCCCTCGCTCGGTCGATATCGTTACTGTCGTGGATAGTCTGCGGCGGCTCTCCCAAGCGCCGTCTTCAGCGGCTGCAGCCACTGCTCGTAGTTGCGCCATTGCTCTACGGCGCTCGAATAGATGGGCTGACGCACCTGCTCGGAACTCGCGGTGCGCACAGCACGGGTGTTGGCGTGAAACTGAAGGCACGCCGGCTCGAATGGCAGGCCGAGATAATCGAGCAGGCGCCGCACTTCGGCTTCGGTGTCGCCGATCATGTCCTCGTAGAGAACGCGATGCACACGCCCCGGCGCCGCTTCGTCGAAACGCGCCATCAGTTCGGCATAGTCGGCATAGTAGCGCCCGACGTCGGTCAGATCGTAGGTGAACGCCTGGCCGCGCGCGAAGTGCTGCTTGAACGCGGAGAAGCAAGCTCCCATCGGGTGGCGGCGCGCGTCGATGATCTTGGCGTTCGGCAACATGAGATGAATGAGGCCAACGTGCTGGGAATTGTTCGGCATCTTGTCGATGAAGAACGGCCGGCCGGTTTTCCGCTGCACGCGCGTCCGGGCGATGTATTCATCGCCCAGCGCCTTGATCTGATCGGGGCCAAGTTCGGCCAAGACGGCTGGGTAGCTGCCGCCGCGCACCTTGCCGCCGCCCAGCCGCTTGGCCATGGAGATGATGTCCGGCAACTCCATCGTGCCTTCGACCATCGAGTGACTGGCTAGAATCTGCTCGATCAAAGTCGAGCCGGAGCGCGGCAACCCGACGATGAAGATCGGATCGGCGGCTTGTGAACCCTGCCCCTTGTGGGCCTCAAAGAAGGCGCGCGTGAACAGCGCCGCATGATCGCGCGCGGCCTGGGTGGTTTCGTCCGCCTTGTAATCGAGACCGGTGCGCCGGATGCGGGCGCCCTCGGCATAGTGTGTGAACGATTTCGGGAAATCGCTCTTGTCTTCGTAGGCCTTGCCGAGCGCATAGTGTAGGTGAAAGCGATCTTCGTCGCTGATGTCGGCGCGTTTCAATTGCTGGTTCATGCCCGCGACAACCGCGTCGCTGAACGGGTGGGTCTTGAGATTGGCGAGGCTCCAATACGCTTCGCCGAAATGCGGTGCGTCAGCGATCACGCGCTCGTACGCCGCGACGCTTTCCTCGCGCAGACCGGCGGTCTTGCACGCATGCCCCAAGCTCAGCCAGCCGCGCGCGCTGCCTGGATATTTCGCGAGCACATCGCGATAGATCGCAATCGCGTCCTCGTACTCGCCAATGCGCGCGAGCGCGGCGGCGCGCAGGAATTGATAGCTCGGATTTTCAGGATCGGCCTTCAGCAATACATCAAGCTGGCGCAGCGCCTCAGCCGACTTGCTCTCGCGATGCAGGACGATCGCATAATTGTGCCGCGCCGCGTGAAAGCTGGGCGCAAGTTCGAGACACCGGCGCAGGAGCTTTTCGGCATCCTCGAAGCGTCCGAGACGCGCGCCGACTTCCGCCAGCATACGGATCGCGGCGACATCGGTCGGCGCCGCGCGCAGACGCTCGCGCAACAATTGCTCGGCGATCGCAAGCTTGCCTTCAACCAGCGCCACCGCCGCCTGCATCAAGTGCGGATCGCGAACCGACGCCTTGATCGATTGCGCGTAAGCTGCGTCGGCGCCCGCGGCGTCATCCAGCAAGGTGAGCTGATCGCCTAACGCGCGCCATGCCGGGCCGTCGGGTTCAAGCTCGGTTGCGCGCCGCAGCGCCGCGGCCGCTTCCTGGTGGCGGCCCATATGCGCAAGCGCTTGGCCTTGGAGGTAATGGGCGCGCGGCTCGTCCGGATCGGCTTTCAGAATTTCCTGGGCCTGCTCCAGCGCCAGGGACGGGTTCGCCCGCAGGAGAACACGCGCATGTCCTAGCGCCTCCTGGATCGACCCTGTTTGCTCGGGCACGCTGGTCTGCATGTCTCTCCCGTGCGGAGCAGATGACCAGTCGCGTTCGCTGTCAACAAGAGTTCAACCGGCACGCTGTCCGCGCGTCGGAGAACCAAGCGCCGTTGCACGCAAGCCTCAAAAATAAGCCGCTAGCGAAACGAACTTAACGGAACGTCACACAGGAACGGGACGCCGTGTTACTTCTTCGCGCCCTTCTTGTCGTCCTTGTTTTGCTTCGGCTTGCGCTTCTCTTTGTTGGAGCGTTGTTGACCTTTGGCCATGGTGAATCTCCGTCGCTAGCGATGGGGATTAGGCCGTAGGGAGTGGGTAGTAGGCAATAGGAAATTCACGTCGATCGTTGGCGGACTTGCCCCCTCCCCCGCTTGCGGGGGTGGCGTTTAGGCGCGTTGTTCGTTGACGCCGCGGCCCATGGCGAGGAGCGCGGCGTTGGCGATCGCGTCAGCGTCCAAGCCGGCGGCGGCGTACATGAGTTCGGGTTTGTCTTGATCTTGGAAGATATCCGGCAGCGTCAGCGTGCGGATTTTGCAGCCGCGATCGAGCAAGCCGTCGCGCGACATGAAGTGCAGCACAAAGGCGCCGAAGCCGCCCTCGGCGCCCTCTTCGATGGTGAGCACGACTTCGTGCTCGCGCGCCAGGCGGCGGATCAAGTCTTCGTCGAGCGGCTTGGCGAAACGCGCGTCGGCAAGCGTGGTGGACAGACCCATCGCGGCGAGCTTGTCGGCGGCTTTGTTGGCTTCGGACATACGGGCGCCGAAGTTCAGCAGCGCAACCGATGTGCCTTCGCGGACGATGCGGCCCTTGCCGATTTCGAGCGGTGTGTCCGCATCGGCGCCAAGCGCGCCTTCAGCGTCGCCGCGCGGATATCTGAAGGCGGACGGGCGGTCGTCGATGGCGGCGGCGGTGGCGACCATGCGGGAAAGTTCGTTGCCGTCGGCAGCGGCCATCAGGATCATGCCCGGCAGCGCGCCCATATAGCCGACATCGAAGGATCCCGCGTGCGTCGGCCCATCGGCGCCGACGAGACCGGCGCGGTCCATGGCGAAGCGCACGGGGAGTTTTTGGATCGCGACGTCGTGCACGACTTGATCGTAGCCGCGCTGCAGGAAGGTTGAGTAGATCGTGCAGAACGGCTTCATGCCGTCGGCGGCCAGACCGGCGGCGAAGGTGACCGCGTGCTGTTCGGCGATGCCGACATCGAAGGTGCGGTCCGGGAATTTCGAGCCGAAGAGATCGAGGCCGGTGCCGCTCGGCATGGCGGCGGTGATGGCGACGATCTTCTCGTCCTTCTCGGCCTGGCGCATGAGCGCTTGGGCGAAGACCTTGGTGTAGCTCGGCGCCGCGCCGCCTTTGCTCTGCTCGCCGGTGACGACGTTGAACTTGGTGACGCCGTGATATTTGTCGGCGGCGTTTTCGGCCGGCGCGTAGCCTTTGCCTTTCTTGGTGACGACGTGGATCAGCACGGGGCGATCGTCGTATTCCTTGGCGTTGGCGAGCACGCGGCGGAGCACGTCGACATCGTGGCCGTCGAAGGGGCCGAGATAGTGGAAGCCGAGTTCTTCGAAGAAGGTGCCGCCCGTCACCATGGTGCGGGCGTATTCTTCGGTCTTCTTGGCGATGTCGTGAATGGTTTCGCCGAGCGCTGAGGCGACGCCTTTGCCCACCTTACGGATGCGGCGGTAGGTTTTGGTGGCGGCGAGACGCGCGAGATACGTTGACATGCCGCCGACCGGGGGCGCGATCGACATATCGTTGTCGTTGAGGATGACGATCAGGCGCTTGGTGGTCTCGGCGGCGTTGTTCATGGCTTCGTACGCCATGCCGGCCGACATCGAGCCGTCGCCGATCACGGCGATGACGTTGGAATTTTCGCCGCGTTTATCGCGCGCGACGGCGAAACCAAGACCAGCGCTGATCGAGGTCGACGCGTGAGCGGCGCCGAAGGGATCGTATTCGCTTTCGGCGCGCTTGGTGAAACCGGAAAGGCCCCCGCCCTGGCGCAAGGTGCGGATGCGGTCGCGGCGACCGGTGAGGATTTTGTGCGGATACGCCTGGTGGCCGACGTCCCAGATGATTTTGTCGGCCGGCGTGTTGAAGACGTAGTGGAGCGCAACCGTAAGTTCGACCACACCCAACCCCGCGCCCAAATGGCCGCCGGTTTGGCTGACGGCGCTGATCATTTCGGTGCGGAGTTCGTCGCAGACTTGGCGCAGCTGGCTGCCGTCTAGCTGCCGGAGATCGGCCGGGAGCTTGATCTGGTCCAGCAAGGGAGTGTTGGGCGCCATCTAGTCCTCAGCCGTTGATTTCGGACCAAAAGCGTAGCCGCGTTCCCAACGGAAAGCGACGCCTAGACCATGGCCGGAACATGGTTTTCCCGCCTCTTTTCGTGCGTCAGGAGGGCGCAGATAAGGGCGCGACGCGGCTGAGCGCTTCGGGGACGGAGTCCGTCGAAGGTCGGAGCTTTGCTTACCTCTCCCTTTGGCCTCTCCCCTTTGGGAGGCGGGGCGCGTGAGACGCGCGAGGGTAGTGCCTAAGCGGTTCGCTTGCGCGAACCTGCGCGTTTCACGCGCCCCGTGACGTTCGTTTTTTCCCGGATGCAGGTTTACAGGACTTCGAGGAGCGACATTCTCCCCTACTCCGATCCAGTGCAGTCCTCGCGCTATCGCTAACGCAATTGGCTGGTCCCAATCGAACCTTAGGTCCACCCTGCATTCCCGGTTCCGTGTGCAAGAGAGTCCGACCTCGCTTGGACCTCGCGGTTCGCATCCCCAACGAGCAATTCACACCGACCGCCGCGCTCACATTTCAAAGTTT